>NZ_DBLZMS010000009.1:0-101011 GCF_057037865.1 Ruminococcoides sp. | reverse complement strand
ATATTAGTGGCATCAATAACGGTCAACACATTGTCACCATTAGTATCGTAAAGGAATTTCTCATCATCAGTTAAGTCAATCATACCTACAACATACTTTTGGACCTTGGTTGCATCCACAACCGTAAATTCGTAATTACCACTGTTAACGATAGTCGCTGCATATGGTATTGTACATATCGCAGATAACAGCGTTATGATCAACAATATTGATATTGGTTGTATTATTTTTTTCATGTTTTTTGCTCCCTTATCTGTGCCTGTTGTAATAGTCTTTGTCTGACCGTTTACAAATGTCTTTTCTACCGTATTACCGTCTGAATCGGTAACAATGTAATGAGTAAGACTGCCGTTTGATGATGTGCGATATTCGCTTTCAAGCGAACCGTCAAATGTGTAGTAGTAATATGAGGTTTCGCCGCTTGAATAATTTTAGGTATCAGTAGGCTCAAATGAGCCTACTTACCCACATTCGTTTTAAATTTTTTCAAATATAGTTAGAATTATTAATCAATCTAAAATTTATGCCTATTTTTTTTAACTCATTAAATGCTCTAAAATTGGTCTCATTGACTAACACCATTTTTTCATGTGAAATACAGCGAAACCACGGTATGCAATTTTTATAAAAAGCCAAATCTTCAGGATAATCATAAGCATTCCAAGAAGAAAAATCTATAGGTTTCATCAATAAAGCCGTTGTTATTTTATTAATTCTGAAACAATGGATTTGTTGTCCTGCAGTATATCTGGGTGTTTTTATTTTGCCTAATGGAATTTCATGATTTCTAAAACCATCCAAGAAATTAAAATATTCATTAGAATGATCCTTTTTATGGATCTGTCTCACAGTAAAAAAACTAAAATTCTCGCTATAGCAAGTGGCAATTTTTAATATATCGTTATATTTACTATTAAAATCGTCATAATTCATAAAAGTATAAACCATAATACCACCTGTATTCCCTATACATAAAACGAATGGATACTCAACTTTATATTTTTATATTTAACATGATAATACTTAAAAGAAGCAGACCCTCTATGTTTGGGATCACACTTACTTCTAGTGCTGCCTACTGAGTTTGCTATATTTAACGCATCACTCTTATAATAAGTTATTACATCTTTGCCTTGCCGCAACTTTGATTCAACTTTACTTTTAGTAAGTTTACTTCCAAGTATAGGTACATCATCACTATTAAATGTTATAGTATAAAATCGTTTATTGTTTTTTCTTTCTTTTTTCAATTTGGATCGTATATTATTTGCTGATTTAACAGCAGTATTAAATTTTTTAACTGCATTAATTGCATTTTTAACCTTATTTTTAGACCAATTCCATGTAGCAGACGCACCATTCCAAATTGCATTACCGATAGATGATAGTCCGTTACCGACTGCGTTACAAAAAGCAGACCAACCTTTTTGGAAAAATGAAGTGGAACAAATCGCTACAGTTGCTGCAGTTAAAGCTATTAAAGCATAAACTAAATCATCAACTAGGGCTACATACCCATTAGGATCAAGATAATTCAATAGTACAAGTCTGTTTCAGTATCATAAACATAGCCACGATAACGAATCGGGTTTATTTCTCGAATTGTCGGCTCGCCTTTGGTATCTTTTATGTTACCCCAAGCGTCATAAACATAGCTTGCTACTTCTGTGCCTGCGAGGTCAATAATTCTGATTACATCACCCTGCAAGTTTTTTACATAAAAGTACATTGTACCGTTATATGAGAATGAGGTTGCACTTCCGTCACTGTCATAGTGGAACAACAGAGTATCATTACCCTTTACAAGGGCAATAAGGTTTTTGTTGCTGTCATAGTAATAGTTGGTCTTAATTCCGTCAACGGTTTTCTGTGTTCTCATACCGTTTGAATCATAACTCATCTGAATGGCTTTATCGGAAGTGTTTATATTCTTAAGGATTCTTCCGTTCTCCCATTCAAAGCTCATTCCGTCACGGTATGAAAGCGGATTGCCGTTTGCATCGTATGAAATATTACTGCCGTTAACCTTTGTCAGCTTATCCTTCCAGCTTGTATCGGTGTACTCATAAGTATTGCCGTTCTGCGTTCCTGTCGGATAACCGTAGGTGGGATCAAGAACCTGTTCATATTTATTTTGCAGGTTTCCTGCTCCGTCATAAGAATAGTTAATGTAGAACTTATTTACATAATCGTATTCTTCTTTAACCTCATTAAGGCTGTCATAAGTGTACTTGTTTATGAGTTTGCCGTTCTGCTTAATCTCGGTAATATTGCCGTTTGCATCATAAGAATAATCATATGACAAAACGCTGTCACTGCCGTATGACTGACTGTACTTGCTGACAAGGTTAGTTGTTGAATTTTCAGCCTTACCGTTTGCGTACTCATAGTCTGTATTAAATACAAGAGTACCGTCACTGCGGACAGTTCTGACCTGTGTAGTTCTGCTCCCGTCATATGAGCCAATATTTCTTTACATAGCAAGTTAAAATAGAAAATAACAAAAAGCTACACTAAGATACAGAAATACAGGAATACATAAAGTATTTTGGGGCTAAAATTAAAGCACATCACCTATTTTCTTTAATCTCATAAACTCTTTTTTAAAAACAATAATTTGAATAATTATTACCAAAACAAAAAGTATACAGCAAATGATAGCTGCTGTAAAATTATTGTAAGAAACAGCAAGTAGTATTAGCAATAAGAATATCAGCTCACAGACTGATGCACAAGAAATAAACTTCTTAACATATTTACAATATGCATTGGTCAAATTGACCTTATCTATGGTATATTCCGTTTTAACGAGAACTATATTATCGCAATCTATCCAACTTATCGTGGGTAACTTTTTAGTTTTCCTGTCATAATAAAAATATCCTTCGTTGTAAATAAATTCCAAATCGGTATCTTTATCTATGAAAACATTAAAGTTAGTTTTAATAATGTAAGGACTTAACTTATTATACCACTTTGAGTCGGTGTTCATCAATAGAATATTGAAAATGCCTTGCAATATCATAGTGAAAAAGAAAATCAAAATATTACTGAAAGAATGATTGCTTTTGCAAGACTTTTTGCAAATTTTAATATTGTAATTTTTTGATTCGCTCAACTTAAAAACAGCCTGATTGTTTTCGTGGGTAATTGTGTGTGTCTCCTGCCCAACTGTAATATCAAAAGCATTATCTTTTATGTATTTACATGATATTTTTATCACCATAATTTAAATTCCCATATAACATTATTTATACTTTTATCAAATATATAATCTAGAATGCCGGAATCGGAAGAAAATCCCCACAGCGGATGAATATAGTTATCGGTATATGAAATGTATTCTTTAGCTGTTAATTGCTCCGCCTACTGATAACACTATATCGACATTTTCAATTATATAATTTAAAAATTTATTTACTATCGCTGAGTTCGTCGCTCCTGCTATCATATTTTCAAATTTTTTGAATTTAATTTTTGAAAGGATCTTTTTGCCAAAATAAGGTATCTTTTTTATTACATTTTTAAATTTTTTATTGTTTGCTTTTCATTGGGACTCGTGCATTAAATTACAACAGATTAGTTTTTGTACAAAAGAATAAATAGTTCACATAAGTTGTCAATATGCTCTGTTCATCAATAATATATGGTAGGCAAACTTTCATCATAATTATTAATACTTTTTCGCACAATGTATGCTTTCTCTTTAGAATCTTTTAAAACAAATTCATTCAACCAATATATGAACGATTCACTACAAACACCAACCCCTAATTTATTTCCAGAGTCATCCTTCTCCCAAAATTCATGCTCATTCAATTTATTAAATAACCATTTATCGCATTGATTTCGATGTTTTTTTATATTTATCCCAATACTATCAGGTACACTTACTATATCCGCATTATAGCAGATATTCGTGTAATAATCAATGAAATTTCCTTGAATTTTCGCACTAATCAAGACGATTATTTTCGCCAACCTCTCACAATACAACGCGAACACCGCAATTTCAGCATTTTACATTGCTCGTCATCAGCTTGTAAAGCTCGGTATTGCGTGGGAATTTATTGACAAACGGAACAAGAGAGCTGCTAACCTTGAGAACCCCCCTGTCCTGCACCAACATTCGTGATATAACTGAGCTGAAGGTCGTAAATATTAAGGAGCTTTTGAAACTCCATACAGCTATGGATACTTGATTGATAACCGTCAAATCCGTAGCCGTATTGAAGGTTACGCCCTTCCTTTCATTGTAGCACACTTTCCCAAAATTGAAAAAGTGTGCAAGCTATTTTTTAACTTACACACTTTATTTTACAATCTACATTGGTACGGTTTGCAGTTCAAAGCGGAGAGGTGTGTGATTATCAGAGCAACATGGGAACTACCGCTCACAGTATATCACAATTTCATCCAGCTTTACAGACGCTTTCTTGCCTTCATCACTGCACAATATATCAAGCCGCCAATCATTCCGCCTACTGTATTATAGAAGATGTCTGATAGCTGGAATGTTCCCAGACGAAGCAATAACTGCAACATCTCAATGCTTATCGAGAAGATGAACGCTATCTTACCGCTTTGCCACAGTATTTTCTTCCAGCCGTTTCCTATCTTCTCTCCGAATGTCCACATCACTACTGCTGAGAACGGCACCAACATGATTACGTTCTCAATACACTCCGTTGTCAGCTTCTGTTCGCCGTTCACTGTCTCCCAGATGCCCCAGCCGCCCATAACATCAGATAAAGGATTCATCCATAGGCTCCGGTTTAACAGGGTTCGGAACAGAATAAGTGAGGTCACAAAAAATAAGAAAAACAACTTCCGAAAAAACACACTCTCTTTGAATTTCTGATACCATGTTACTATGGCACTCTTCCACCCTTTGCCGGCATGTATTGGCTCATACGCATACAGGTAGAAAAACATTGCAAAGAACGAGAGAAGCAGTGAGAATCCAAAAGGTTCATAAAGAGCAGTCAGGATGTTTGTGAGGATCTTTCCGAGTAAATCAATCGTTTCTTTCATCATCGTTTACAGATCACTAAATAAGTCAGCCTTGTATACACCGTTCTCCAGCATCTTCCGGAAGCTATCCTTTACTGCTGCGACATCTTCATGGTAGGTCATGCCGTACCAAGTGTCGTTGGTCTTCAGAACCTTTACGGACATCTTGCCCTGCTCCAGCAGCTCACCGATGAAGATTGGGATCAGATACTCGGCTTTCTGAGGATTGCTCGGTACTTCTTTCTCAAAAAACTTCTTGAAACCATTTTCCAGCACATCCAGAAAATCAGGAGTCAAGCCCCACATATTCATGGAAACCAGAGAATTCACATCAACAACCACACCGTCTGCCTCTGCTCCATCTGCAGTTTTTACGATGTTCTTGGTTTCCACAACCTCAGTCAAATTGTTCTGATCATCCATCTTGCAGATGCCACGGGTCACACCGCCATTATCAGACAGCGTGTTCTTCAGAACGAAACCAGCCATGCAGGACTTGCCGCCATTCACCAGATACTCATGGACAGCCTTGAAACCTTCTTTGCCATAGTAATCATCTGCGTTGATAACGATAAACGGGGTATCAATCACATTTTTAGCAGCAAGCACAGCCTGTCCGGTTCCCCACGGCTTTGTACGGCCTTCCGGAAGTTCTCCCGGAATATCGCTGATATCCTGGAAAGCGTAGTCCACAGTTACATTGTGGGACTTGCAGATTGAGGCAATGCGATCTCCGATGACATCTTTGAACTCCTTCTCTATATCCTTACGGATAATAAATACCACATGATTGAAACCAGCCTCAATCGCATCGTGAATTGAGTAGTCAATGATGATATGGTTTGCATCATCGACCGGCTCCAACTGTTTTATTCCTGTTCCAAATCGGCTGCCTATTCCGGCCGCCATGATAAGTAATGTTGTATTCATCATACCCATCCCAATTTTACTTATAGATTGTTTAGAAAACTCTTTTTGTTCTTTCGAGAGTCAAACCATCCATATTGAAAGATAGTTGTTCTACCATTCTATTTTCTAGCTTCGGTTAAGTTGTTCTCAATTATTATCTATCAGTGTCGCTTGTTTTTTATAAGCACAAAAATTTGCGTAAATCTACTTCTATTAAGATAAAGCACTACGGCCAAGATAGCCATTACAATCAATCTCAGAAACAAATGACCGCTAAGAACGCCCATAACTGTTCCAATGAGGACATAAGCCAATGATATAGCAACTATTATTTTTGCATCATAAATTTTACCCTTGATGTTATTTTTTCGGAGCATTCTTTCCATAGAACAGTAATGAAGTATTGCCATCAAAATATAACATGCCAGTGTTGTATAAGCTACCGCGGCATAGCCGAACCACATTATTCCAAAATAGTTTGTAATCAGATTGATTGCAGCGCACACAATAGCAATGTTCATCACAGACTTTGTTTTTTCAAAGTACATCTCAATATCAACAAAAAGATTATACAGAAAGGCAAAGAGAACAGCTAATGTAATCGGCGGCATCAAATCAATTGCACCGGAATACGACCCCGGGGCAAAAATTGCCACAAGTTCTGGTGCAAACGAAATCAACATAATATTGCAAAATGCTACTACCAAAATTGCACTTACAACTACCGGTTGAATTTTTTCTTTTTCACCGGCTTTGATCCTTTGGAATACCCATGGGCGTATAGCTTGCAGAATCGACGTGTTTATCATGGACAAAATCATTGCCATACTGTAAGCAAGACTATAAACGCCCGCTGCACTCTCTCCAACCATTTTTTGAATCATGATTCTGTCTGAATGATTCAAAATCACCTGTGATAAAAAGTGCGGAACCAGCGGAAGATTAATCAACAACGCATACTTCCAGTACTTTTTATTATAGTATTCATGCCCACGGGACATGATTTGAATATATAGAATAACTCCAACCGCCAGTTCAACCAATGCCAAGGTCGCAATACGCGCTTCCACTTTGTAGGCATCATTTGTCAGTAGAACTGCAATGATTCCGAGCACTGGCTTCATAACAACAATGAACATTGTCACTTTTACCAGTGTTGCGTATTTGAATTCATTTCGCTTTCTTGCCGACCAAAAATCCAACGCTACCGTTGAAATCACCATAATAAACATACAGACCATCATAGGAGTTTCCAATCCCAGCAGACTGTTGAATGTTTTATGGAACAGTAAGTAAATCAGAAAAACTCCGCCGCACCAAGTTGTTGCCAATCCCAAAAGCGAAGATGAAAATCTATCCTGATCATCGTTGAACTTTACAAGTCCTTGGATATAAACACCATAACCAAGCTTCAACGATGCAAAAATTGTAACGATTTCCAGCCATGAATTAAATACGCTGTAAACGCCATACTGTTCTGTTGTCAACAGCCGTGTAAAAATTGGCGTTGTAAGTAGCGAAACACCACGCGTCATGAAGCCACAGATTACAAACCATAGCGATGCACGTGCTACGACTGGCATTTTTTCATATTTTTTTATAAACTGTTTGATTTTTGTCATTTTTTCCTCCACGGAAATTATCGTCTCTTGATTTTACGATATATGCTTCTAAGGATAATTTCCGTTCGTCCCTGTTTGCATGCTTCTACAATAGTATCAAAGGACGTGTTATCCTCTTTGAGCATACTCATAAACTTTTCACTCTTACGGTTTTTCTTCGCATTCAGGCAGAACAATGGATGAACTTGCCGTAATGTATCCGCATCAATTTTGAGACATTCAATCGTACCCTCTTGTTCCAGAACTCGAATTGCTTCCATTCCCTTTTCTGTCTGCGGAAAAAGGATCCCTGTTCCGTGTCCATCGTTCTTTTCCGGCATAATCTTGTCAATATCCCAGAAATCACCGATCGTTACATCACTTTTTCGTGGAAACGCTTTCAAATCGCAGCTATAACATGCCGGACGAATGAAATATCCCTTGCTATATGTTTTTGCGTACAGATCTGTTTGCTTGTCCGCTACATAGCTTGTGCTATCGCCAAAGTCGATCTTTATCGAATAGTTTTGCCAGCTATCGCTTTTATCGCGCATATTGACTGCACAGATTTTCTTTCCTTCTGGTACAATGAATTCTTTGTATTTTTCCCACGCCTTCGGTGACTGTATTCCATAGCACAAAAGGTCAACTACAAAAAGATTTTGATAATCCTTTTTCAAATAGGAACACAAACCATGTGCCTGACAAGGTGTCCCACAAAAAAGCACTTTCTGATCAGCTTTTAGGAGCTGCTGTATTCTCTCAAAGCAATCTCCCAAATTGCTTTCAGCATACTTAGAACCTACAAGAGGTTTCAGTTCCGCTTCCGTATGTATAATCGTATGGCAAACTTCAAACTTTTCATTGTAAATAGCGGCACATACATATCCGCCTGCCCCAAGCGTCTGCATGGCCAACGGATAGAAAACTCCACCGGAAGAACTTTCAGACAAAATCTCCGGATCCCTATTCACCACGCAGTAAGACTCTGCTACGGAATGACACACATTACGCGGCTGTTCATTCGGGCAAACTGCATTACATTGATTGCAGTGAATACATGCTTCTGGCCTCACAAGCCGCGGATAGTAAAAGCCAGTTCCCTCTTCTGGCTGCATTTCAATGCATTTTTTCTGACAGACAGATGCACATGCTCCGCATCCACAACAATCCGCCTGCTTTTTCTTATGCAATGCAACCTGTACTTGCTCTTCCTTTGGCACATCTTTCAGAGCATTTTGCAGATACTCTGTTGTCTTTTTTCTCAAATCCAAAAGAATCCGCTCTACCTCTGAATAGTTAGGCAATGTATCTTCCTGTATTGCAGTCGTTTTTTCTGACCAAATATGTTCCAGCAAATTCAACTGTCCCAAGAGAGAGTAGATTCTTGAATTTGCCGAATTGACCGACGTTGATTTAAATCGTTCAAACGTCATAAATCGCTTGTGGTTTAAAATTGAAAACACCGTTGCGTGAAAAGAATCCGTGCACACATAACTTGCATCACGAATCATTCTTACAAAATCACTCGGTGTCACGTCATACAAGCATACGTCCGCACAAGCTTCATCCGCCGGAACATATTCCTTGAAATGCGGCATAATCACGAGTTTCAGGCCAAGACGATCCGCAATTTTTCTAGCTTCCGTACGGTGCTGTTCCGTTCTCCCTAAAAAGTAGCAAAACATGTATGGTTCTTGAACACGACTACGCCCCTCATCAGCCAGTTTACTCCAAACGGATGGCTCTACAGATAATGTAGGATCCAGAACAACCGGCACATCCATACCAGTAAGTTCTTTCACAATCTCCGCACCTTGAACCTCTCGAACCGACAGAGCATCAAACTCTTTTAAGAATTTTGCATATTCTTTTTTTCGATTATCGGGCACATTGCTTATTCCAAAGCTCGGTGCAAACGCAATGCGCTTGCAGTTCTTAGGCGCAAACTCCAGAGTGGTTGTCGGATTATTGATGCTGCCCGGCAACCAAATCTGATCGCTTCCGCAAATCACTGCATCATACTGTTCTGCACAGTGACAAAGTTCATGGTATCCCTTGATTAACGGAGTCAATTTATAATGCGACTTATCAAAACTGTTGATCGCATCTTTTCGAACTATAAGATTTACCCGCATCAATGCGCTGTTCTTACGAGCATCGGTCTTTTTTCTCAGTTTTCCCTGAAGATATTCTTTGTTTGCGTAGCGCTTCAAAAGCTTTACAAAGCGATGATCACTCCTGCGGTCAAAATTAACGATTTCAACTTCATACCCAAGACTTTTTATTTTTACCTGCACAGCGTACGCCTGTAACTTCGTACCATAATTATCAACTTTATATGGTGTGCATAAGCCTACTTTCAAAATTACTTCCTCCACTTATCTTTTGTTCAAAGAATGTATCTCTTCTAACTAATATCTGAATTGTAAATATCAATATCCAGTCATTTGCAACATTCATAACACTGGTAGCAACAAGCAATGTCATACAAAAATACAATGATGCTAAATATAAGCCTACATTGTTTGTCTTCAGTGATTCTTTTTGTATAATATAAAACATAAGCACCATAAGGAAAAGTATTAGAAGTCCATATTCTAGTCCGACTCGTATATATCCCATATCAAGTGCACTATACTGACCCTTTGCTGCATCATTATTAATATATAATTGTTGTCCAAATATAGACAAATCATAGCGTGATAGATATAAATTCGAAAAAGCTATGCGTGTAGAAGAAATGAGATTTAACACCTGCATAATCTTATTTCCGCTGTCATACGCGAAAGATATTCCATAGGATCCTATAGCAAATATAACAGAACTGACTGAAAAAAATGAGCAATGATCTTCAACAAATGCCTTTATTTTTCTATTTTCAAGTATGATAGATAAAACTATTATGACTGTGCTCGCATATAATCCAGTCCTTCCAACACCAACGAGAACCTGAACTGCACAAATTGCTATTACTAAAAGATACATTCTTCGTGTATTCTTCTTATCATCTCTAAACCATGCAATAATCTCCGTAACTAAAACACCCATATTCATTCCAAACATATTGTAATGAATATATCCTAGTGTAACCTTTTCATTACCATAGACAACAATCGAATCATTTTTCAAGACACCTGTAAATGCACAGACTAAAACAAACAGATATAAAAGAGTTCTTGCCGGTATATCAATTCTCAAGAATTCACGATATTCAATATTGTCAACAGCGGCTAATGAAAACAAGCCCCAAAACAAAACCGTCCACGAGTCTGCAGTAAAATACGCCATCAAAAAAATTGCGCCAACTAGGCTTCCAAGTTTAATGAATCTTATAGAAACGCTTCTCCGTAGAAAAATACAAATCAGTAATAATATAACAACAAAAGCTTTTATCCCTCTTGTAAAAGTACCACTACCAAGTATGTTTTTAAACTGGCTCTGCTCAAAAAGCACATAATTTATTATATATATTATCCAAGCACTATAAAATGTACATTTTTTTATTTGAACCTTCATAATTTCTTTCTTTCTTGTACAGTCACTTCTAGATATATTTTCTCAAAAAGCTCTATTTGCTTCTCAATATCAAACACCTCAATATTGTTTACAATACTTTCATAGAAGTGATTGATATAATCTCGGTTTAAATACAGCTTCATTCGTTTCGTCAACTCTTCTATCTTATCACAATCGCACAAATCGCCGCCATGCGTCACTGCATGAATTTCGGGAATTCCACCGCAGTCGCCCGCAATCACCGGCATTCCATACATATTGCCCTCAATAAAAACGCGGCCAAACGGCTCCGGCCATACAGACGGGAACAGGAGAACGTCACAATCCTGATACTGTTTTGCAAGTTCTTCACTATTCAGTTTTCCGTGATAGATAATTCTGGAGTCTTTTTGTGCCTGTTCCTTTACATAATCCGCCATATCGCCTGTTCCGCAAATATGTAATTCACAGTTTTCATTCTCTATTCTAGAAAACGCTTCCAGCATCTGACGGATGCCCTTCAGATAAATCAATCTACCCGCGTACATAAATTTTATACATTGTGATGTTCTAGCTTTCCGTTCTTCCACCATGCGCTGAAGCAGATCGTAGTCAATCTGTACGCTATTGAAAACACATTCCTTGACCTTTGATTTATCAAAAGCCCCCGTAGCCAAAGAAGTTCTAAGGGTATACTCCGATGGTGCTGTTACCGCATCCACATATTTAGATACACTGCACATATATTTTTGATGTGCTTTTACCACAAGTGGGCTTACTTTATGTCCGTGCTGTACAGGAGAAAGAATCGCCGTATCACGAATTGTATGAACCACCGCAATTTCCTTTCTATGGGCAGCTTTCCATACGGAGCAAGGTATTCCATAAAGCGTATTGGTATGAATAACATCCGGTTTGAACCGATTACAGATTTCTTCAAAATCTTTCACACAATCCGGATTACAGTAGCACCTCAATTTTTGTGTCACTTTTTCGAGTGCACTAACACTATTTTTCTTATAACTATATTTATAGAGATCAAACTTCCCGGTTGTGCAGCGATAAACTGTAATGCCATTGATTTCTTCGACTGTCTTTTGTCCCTCCTTCGCATCGGCACAGTAAATGGCCACAGTGTTGCCATGCCTCAGAAGATTTTCTGCAAGTAGTTTTACACTTTGCTCTGCGCCACCTTGCATATTAGGATAATAAAATGTATTTACAATAAGTACTCTCATCTAAATTCCTCTACGCCATCTTATTCGTTTTATTTTGTAATCGAAATATTATAATTCATCCCCCCCCGAAGAATTTTCATCTTCAGCAGGATAGCTTTTATTCTTTGTTTCATACACTTTGATGGCAAGCAACAAAATGTTGCATAGTTAAAACTTTTGCTGGGGTACTTCTCAAAAAACAAATCGTGTTTTTTCGTTTTAAGAGAAGGCTCCCTTAGCTGATCGTTGACAGCTACCACATGTTCCAAATTTACTGGGAACAGTTTCACATCCGACTTTTTTAGCAGCTGCTCGCCTTTTTCTGTTTGGCACAGCATAATTGAAACTCCACGTCGCTGTTCATCTTCGGCTAGGTCGCTTTCCCATGAATCACCAATCGTGATGTCACTTCCCCGATTGATTCCTGCATATTTGCATTCATAGCAATTATCTGTATAATCCAGCCCACACAAGAATGCAAGTAAATAATTATCACACGACCCCGGTTGTGAAAGTGGAGTTCGATCCTGTGCAAGGCCAAACACATCCTTATAGCGAAAAGAAATACTGCTTACTTCTTCCAAATTCACATTATGCAGTTCAAGGTAATCTCGCAGAAGTTTTGGGGATGGCGTTCCATGACAAATAAGATCCACTGTATACAAATTATCGTTTTCTTTAATAACCGTTTTCAATGCTCCTACCTGACACGGCAAGCCAATAAACAAAACCTTTTTCTTTTCCTTTAAAAGCTCCTGCACTTTTTTATATGTTCCACTCGGATTGCTCTTTACATATTTTGATCCTGTAAATTTTTCAAGCTCTTCAAAACTCGCCGCACATTCAAAACCAAATACTCCGTTTTTGAAGCAGCAACTGACAACCACGCCGCCCTCCGAAATAAATTGCCTAGAAATTGCTTTTGCAGCGCCACCAGAAGATGATTTTCTCCGCAATTTTTCATCTTCAATCCATCCCTGATACCATGTTTCTGGGTGTTTTAATGTAGTCTCTTTATTATTTTGGCAGACATTTGTACAAATACCGCAATGAATACATTTTTCTTCATCTATTACAGCATTATAAGCCTGCCTTGTATCTACAATCGTAATTGCACTTTTCGGGCACATATCAAAGCACGCCATGCATCCCACGCATTGATTCTTTGCACAAACCGTCTTTACATCATTTTCCATTCTTTCATTCCTCTTTACATAAATAGCGCCTGCTCTAAATATCGCTCTGAATCACATCGCGCTTTTTGAATTTTCTTATCTGAATTGTTCCAATCAATCTCAGCATCCAAATCCGCTTCTTCGTTATCAAAAAGAATTCGATTCTTTATTTCCGCAAGTTCCAACAAATCCGTCATTCGACTGATCTGGCTTTCTTTCACTTTCCCATTCGCACCAACTTTCGGAAAAACAAAAAACGGCCGATGGTACAGAATACTAAAAACAATACAATGAAACGAATCGCAAAAAACATATTCTGCGTGTCGAATCGCACTAATAAATTCTGCTGGATCTGCATCCCAGAGTTTATAATCTCCAAATTTTAAATCATACAGATCTATTTTTTCATAATCCAAAAATGGGATCGATACAATTTTCAGGTTCTTTTCTCTTGCGATATTTTCTATATATTTTCTCTGCGTGGCTGTTCCTCTTAACATATAGGCAAAAATATATTTTTCATTATAGATTTTGTTTTCAGAGATTGTATCCCAAAAGCCTCTTTCAATAAGCATTGTTGGATCAAGAACAGCTTCACATTTTTTTTCATCAATAATTAGGTTAATTGTTCTTGCTCCAGAGTTCTCACGACAAGACACGGCTTTGAATGTGCTTAAATTTGCTTTGATTTGCTCTTTTTGCTTTTCTGAGACAGTACTGGCTCCAAAACTAGGCGCATACGCAATTTTATTTTTACCCTTTTCCACAAATGGAAGCCAATACATACTATCCGTTGGAACTAAATCCGGATTCCAAATCTGATCGCTCCCACAAATATAGGTATCATAGTATTTATTACTATCCGCAATATCGTGTTCATTATATTGCAGATTTGATACTTTTAGTTTTTCGTCCACAAATTGTTGCATTTTTTTATTTCTTAAACGCAGTCCTTTGAATGCAACTTTCCAAAAAACTCTCTTGCATGTTTCTGCCAATCCAACACTTTTTATCTTGTCAAAAACATTGTCCACCGACGTAGCCTTTTTCCCAAATTGGCAAATGATTTCATACTGTAAATCATTATACTGGTTTAATTTTTGTTGCAATGCAAGTGCCTGTAGAATCGACCCATAATTATTTCTCCACCAGGTAATGATTCCAACTTTCATATCATTATCTCTCCATCAAATTCTCATAATATCCTTCAATTTTCTTTGAAATCTCTGTTATATCGTATTTTGCGCATAGCATTGACTCAGTACGGTTTACTTCCTGCATTTTATTTTTGCAATTCACGATTGCCTTCGCCCAAAGCTGTACACTTTCCTTAGTATCAATCGACAAATATTCAACATTCTGTGTTATCGCTGTTTCCTTTGGGACATTTTCTGAGCACACAACTGGAAGGCCACTCATCTGCGCCTCTATCATTACAATCCCAAACCCTTCAAAATGTGACGGAAATGCAAAAACATCAAACATGGAATAATAATCCTGTGTATTATTTACTGCATCAATCACCGTGACAAAGGGTTCAAGATGTTTATCCTTCACTTCCTTCAAAAAATCATTTTTTGTTTCTCCCGTTCCCACAAAGAAATAGCAGACATTTGGAATCTTTCTGCACACATCTTGAATGGTCTGCAACAAAAAAGCCTGATTTTTTTGGTAATTAAAGTGTCCGATATGCCCTACAATAAATTTATCTGCTAATGAATAGTATTTCCTTAATTTATTTCGTTTCTCCATATTATAAAGAAACTTGCGTTGATCTATTCCATTATAGATCACATGATAATTTTCCTTTCTTTCTATACCTGTACCAAACGTCCACTTTCCCGCTTCCTCTGAACACGCCAAATAAAGATCTGGTATGCTCCCAAACACCCCTATTGATATAATCCTCAGCAGCTTTTTCAGTGCCAGATTTCCTGCTCCAAAAGAATTATTGTGTGTGTGTATAACTACTCTTTTCACCCCTGCACGCTTCGAGACAGCCGCAAAAATCAACCCTATCGCATTGTTCACATGACAATGTACAATATCATATTTATTTTCCTTCAAATAGTTGTGCAGTCCTTTTACACAGTCTTTAAAACTGTATTCTCTGTTCTGATAGAGTGTAGTGAATTTTATTCCTCTTTTTTTCAAATCATCAACTGCAAATTCAGATTCAAGAAATGCCGTACAAATCTCATAAGTACAGGTTCCCTCAAAATGAGTGACAATATCTAACGCTGCATGCTCCATGCCTCCATTGTCCCAGCGAGGCAAAAAGTGAAGAATCTTAATGTTGTTTTCGCTATCCATTCATTCTTCTCCTTTTTTTGCATACTTAAAAATCAATTTCACAATCTTAATGTCATCCACAAAATATCGTTTAAACATTCTCTTTGGTTCCTGCAAAAAACGGTAAAACCATTCCAACCCATGCTCACTCATCCAACGAGGTGCACGTTTTACATTACCCGCAAGAAAGTCAACTGTAGCACCGGCACAAATTGATACCTTGGCATCATATTTTTCGATGTTCTCATATATCCATTTTTCCTGTTTAGGGCAACCAAAACAAGCAATCAGCAGATCTGGATGCATCTCTGAAATCATCTGATTGATTTTATTTAATTCGCCATCGTTTTTTTCAAACTCAAATGGTGGTGCATAGGTTCCAACAATTCTAATATTGGGATGTTTAACTTCAAGTTTCTGTTTGGCCTGTTCTGCAATACCATCCTTACCACCAATAATAAAAATCTTATATCCTTTTTCAGCAGCCACTTCACAAAGCAAGGGGACTAAATCAGAACCAGAGATTTTTTCTTTCAGTGGTTTACCATGTAATTTTGAAATCCAAACTAAAGGTTTACCATCAACTAAAACCATATCTGCATCATCCACAACTTTTTTCAGATATGAATCGTCTTCTATTTTCATCACAACATCGACGTTAATTGCGACCACATACGATTTTTTATTACCTTTAATCATCTGCTCAATATCCGCAATCGTTTCCGTCATTGTTACATTATTTATATATGTATTAAGCAGAACCTGTTTTTTCATCACATCAGTTCTCCCCAAAAAATTCATCTTCTAGCATCAAACACAAGCAATGGTAAACTGGCAAATGCAATTCCTGAATCATATACGTTTCAGTCTGCGGAACCTTAATACATACATCGCTCATCTGCGTCAACTTACTATCTTTTGCACCGGTCAAACCTATTACTTTCATGCCTTTCGCATGTGCAGTAGTAGCAGCATACAATATATTTTTACTGTTACCACTCGTAGAAATGCCTAAAAACACATCTCCCGCTTTACCATAGCCATTTACTTGCTGTGCAAAACACAGAAGCGGTTCACAATCATTCATGTACGCAGTAGACAATGCAGGATGTCCATCTAATGCAATAGCAGGCAGCGCGCCTTGCAAGCTTTCTGCCAGAACAGTCCCAAGCTCTTCATTTTCACTAATAAGCTTATCTGTGAAATTTTCATTTAGTTTTCTAGGGAGTTTAAAACCTTTCATCAACTCTCCAACAATATGTTCTGCATCCGCAGCTGATCCACCGTTTCCAGCAATCAATAATTTGCCTTCATTCTTATATGACTCGACAAGCAAAAAATATGCTTCTACAATTTCATCTTTGACAGAGTTTAATACTGGGTATCTATTAACAAGCACTTCAATGTGTTTATAAATTTCTGTTTTCATTCTTCCCTCACAACTTCTTAATTATTGCTGGAACACCTACCGCAAGTGAATTTTTAGGTATACTATGTGTAACAACAGCGTTTGCACCAATAATAGAATCATCCCCAATTGTGATATTTCCTAGAATTACGGCACCCGCACCTATCATTACATTATTTCCAATGCGAGGTGCTTCACCCAAGCAACTTGCTTTAGACCATTTGCTTCCGATTGTTACACCCTGAAATATTTTACAATCTTCACCTATAACGGCTTTTGGATGTACCACACAACCAATCCCTCTATGGTAAAAAATTGTCCGATTACCTATTTCGGCATCAATAGATACTGAACAGGCACAAATCAGATGATTTATTAATTCAAGAATCCTTGATATTTTTCGTGGCACCCACCCCATTTTTGAAAGGTGATTTCCAATCCTCCATAATTTATTCATCTATGTTTTCTCCTCAAAACAAAGATTTTGTGAATTCATCCAGAGACTTCATCGTTTCTGTCTGACCATAGTTTTTATCATCATCACTCAAAAGCACCGTCTTGCATCCAGCATTGATACCAGCTATAACATCGTTTTCACCATCACCGATCATCCATGACTGTGACAAATCTATGTTAAACTCTTCTGCCGCTTTCAACAGCATTCCTGGCTTTGGTTTACGACACTTACATTCAATTTTCAGTTCCGGACGCTCCCCTTCATATCCCTTATGAGGGTGATGCGGGCAATAATAAATAGCATCCAAATATGCGCCTTCTTTTCCAAGGAGTGTTTCCATCTTATTATGAATTTCTTCAAGTTCATCAAAAGACACTTCTCCACGGGCAATAACTGGCTGATTTGTCACGACAATAGCTAGATAACCAGATTCATTAATCTTCTGGATTGCCGGTGCAACACCATCAATCAATTCAAAATCATCTATATTTCTAAGAAACCCAACATATTTGTTAATGGTTCCATCCCGGTCAAGGAATAATGCCTTTTGTTTGTTTCTTAGATTCTTTCCAGAGACTCTGCCCTCTTTATAATCCGAACAAACGGAATAATATCGTTCTGGAGTACCCATATCTTTGACATACTCTGGACTGTCATAGCAGAACATCTTTCCTGTTCCTGCTAACGGTTTTAACAACTGACGATCCAAATCAACTTTTACAGGCTTACCATCCTCGCCAATCTTCCCTACCGAATCGGCATCAATACCGGAAATCTCCAGTACTTTAGGATTAATAACATGTAAACCTGCATTCACACGATTTCTGTAGTACTGTGGCCGTGCATCCTCCTTGGCCAACCACTTTTCAACTGCGCCATTTTTATCCGCAACAATTAGTCCGCTATCGTAGGGATGACTATTCGGATGCGTAAAAAGTGTAACCAATCCGTCACGCTTCCGGTGAAAAGCAACAAATCGATTAAAGTCCACATCAAACATCGCATCTGCATTTAAAAGCAAAAAATCAGATGTCAGCTTATCCTTAATTTTAAACAGCGCACCGGCATTGCCGAGTGGCTCTTTTTCAAAATAGTACTCAATATGTACGCCAAACGGCTTTCCTGTTGCTGGAGAGTTTTCAGAACCATCACCAAAGTAATCCATAATGATATTTCCCAGGTGACTTACCGTCATAATAATGTCATCAAATCCCTGATCTTTCAGACATTTGATTTCTCGTTCCAACACCGGAATGCCTTCAATTTTTATCATCGGCTTAGGAATATCACTCGCTACAGAGGAAATACGAGTGCCTTTCCCGCCTGCCATAATCACTACTTTCATGTTTTCAATCCTTCGGTGTATAGTCTTCCGGTGTATAATGGATTACACGTGTTCCACCATCTTCAAATTTGAACGGAATATAGAGTAGGTCGCGCATTGCCAAACGAACTGCATCTTGATGTTCTGGCTGTACATAAAATACAAGGAACCCACCACCACCAGCGCCGAGAAGTTTTCCGCCCAACGCGCCGGCAGCAATACCTTTTGCGTAAAGTTCATCAATGCTATTTGTAGAAACAGCAGATCCCGTCTGACGCTTAAGTTTCCATGTGTGATCCAACAGTCTACCAAAATCGTCAAGATTCTTTTCCTTATCCGTTAAAACTTTCTCTGCATCATCAACCAATGACAGCATTTCTCTTAACTGTGCTGTTTTATCAACCTTATCTGCTGCATTCGCTTTCTGAACCTCAGAAGAAAACCGAGTAAAACCAGTAAAAAACATCATTAAATTTTGATTTAGCTGCTTCTTTCTCTCAGGTGAAATGATCACAGGTAGGACTTCATATCCATCCGCATTAAAGTTGATACGATTAAATCCACCAAATGATGCTGCAATCTGATCCTGCCAGCCACCTGCTTCCTGACACAAATTTCGCTCCAGATAAATTGCTTCATCTGCCAATTTTTTCTTATCAGCATATTTTCCTTTTAGCGCATAAAAGGCATTCAGCATTCCTACTGCAAAAGAACTTGATGTTCCTAACCCAGAACGTGCAGGAAGATCAGCTTCATATGTAAGACGAATTTCGTGCATATCCAGCATCTTCATCGCATTACGAATTGCTGGATGCTGAATGTCATCAATACTTGTCACACGCTCAGTCTTTGAGTAAGACAACTCAGTAGAGTAATCAAAAAAACGAGGCAGGTGTCTTACATTCACATAACAATACTTATCAAATGTGGTAGACAAAACAGAGCCACCATTTTCTCTAAAAAAGCTTTCCATATCTGTTCCGCCACCAAAAAAGGACATACGGAAAGGTGTTTGTGTAATAATCATAGTTTTTCCCACCTTGTTAATCTCTCTGAAAAATATCTCTGGTGTAAACCTTATCCTTCACATCATCTAGGCACTTGTCATAGCGGTTTGCGATGATGGCGTGGCTCATTTCCTTGAACTTAGCCAGATCATTAACCACTACTGATCCAAAGAAGGTTTCACCGTCTTTCAGTGTCGGCTCATAAATCACAACCGTGGCACCCTTTGCCTTGATGCGCTTCATGACACCCTGAATAGAGCTCTGGCGAAAATTATCGCTGTTACTCTTCATGGTCAGACGGTAAACACCAATAGTGACATTTTTCTCCTTGTCTTCATCAAACTCATTTTCTGCATCATAGCCGTAGTAGCCAGCCAGTTTCAGAACACGGTCTGCAATGAAGTCTTTTCTTGTTCTATTACTCTCAACGATTGCTTCAATCAGGTTCTCTGGAACATCAGCGTAGTTCGCCAGCAGCTGCTTGGTGTCCTTGGGCAGGCAGTAGCCGCCATAACCAAAGGACGGGTTATTGTAATGGCTACCGATACGCGGATCAAGGCAGACACCATCGATAATCTGCTGGGTATTCAGCCCCTTGCTCTCTGCATAGGTGTCCAGTTCGTTGAAGTAAGCCACGCGCAGGGCCAGATATGTATTGGCGAACAGTTTAACAGCCTCTGCCTCGGTGAAACCCATGAACAGAGTGTCGATGTTCTCCCTGATAGCACCTTCTTGCAGCAGACCAGCGAACTCGTGTGCCGCCTCTACCAATCGCTCATCGTTCAGATCAGTGCCAACAATGATACGGCTCGGATACAGGTTGTCATATAGGGCCTTGGACTCACGCAAGAACTCCGGGCTGAAGATGATGTTCTTGCTGCCAAACTTCTCACGCACACTTGCGGTATATCCCACAGGAATAGTAGATTTGATGACCATGATGGCGTTTGGATTATATTTCATAACCAGCTTGATCACAACTTCAACTGCAGATGTGTCAAAGTGCTGAGTGTGGCTATCGTAGTTTGTAGGGGTCGCAATTACAACAAAGTCAGCATCAGAGTATGCAGCCTTTGCATCAAGTGTTGCGGTCAAATTCAGTTTCTTCTCTGCAAGGTACTTTTCAATATAATCATCTTGAATTGGGGACTTGTGATTGTTGATCATCTCAACCTTCTCTGGAACAATATCAACTGCAGTTACCTGATGATGCTGAGAAAGCAGTGTGGCAATTGACAAACCCACATAACCAGTGCCCGCAACGGCGATTTTGTAATTCTTCATGTTATTTACTCCTCCGACCCTCATCGGGCATATCCTCTAATTTTCTATGTACACATCCATATGGATGGCCTTTCTCTCTAATTCCTCTTACCGTTCACACGGCTAAGTGTTTTCTTATGCTGTCGTATCCAATTACCCCGACAATCATATTGCCCTTGTTTTATACAGTCGAACCCTGTATACCCTGCAATGATGTTTTTTCTAAGTGTTGGATTGTTGAATCGAACACTGTCAGTGCATGAATCTTGTTAAAACTGTATATATCATTCAATCCGGTTTTACAACTTCTTCAAAATCGGTAATATCACTTTGTCGGCTTACCTGCCACATGGCGGATAAAGTCGGGTACCCGACCCGTCTGCTAAAATTATGCCTTTCATATGTACCTCCCAAATCATCTTCCTTGTTTAGTAAGAACTGCGATAATTGTTTTAAATATGATTTTCCAATCCACAAGAAAACTGCGTTCACGGATATACTGTATATCCATCTCGACCCATTCATCAAAAGAAATGTCATTTCTGTTTGGCTGAATTTGCCAATAACACGTAAGACCAGGTGTAATAAACAATCGCTGGGCTTGATAAGCAGAATATTGCTCAACCTCTCTGGGCAAAGCAGGACGAGGTCCCACAATGCTCATATCTCCTTTTAGAATATTAAAAAGCTGTGGAAGCTCATCAATACTTGTTTTTCTTATAAATTTTCCGACTCTTGTAATTCTCGGATCATCGGCAATTTTAAAAACAGGTCCATCCATTTCATTTTCTTCCAGCAGTTCCTTAAGCCTGTCTTCCGCATCAACAACCATTGAGCGAAATTTATACATTTTAAACTCTTTACCGTTTTTTCCCACTCTTATCTGCGAAAAAACAGGACCTCCTTTGGGATCATCAATAATGATAGAAATAACTGTAATCAGCATAACGGGAGAAAGAACAATAATAGCTATCAGAGAGAACAAAATATCCTGAAATCTTCTTAAGCACCGGTAACCGTGTCTTGTTTTTAAGGTTGCATAATAAATATTATTTTCAGGCATAACCTTTTTTTCGAAAATATTGTTTTTTCTTTCATTTGCATACATTCTTTTCGCCAAAACTACACCCCTCTAACAAAAAAATTAATAGCCGTATTCGCCGTAGTAACCGTATTTGTATCCTCCGCCGTATTTGCGTTTACCGACAGGCTCAACATCATTAAATATAACACCGATAATATTAGCTTCGGAGCGTTTGAGAATATCAATTGTTTTTTTGTAGTCCCTGATGTCGGTAACATTATCTCTGACTATAACAACAACACCGTCAGTTTGCTTTATTATAGGTAAAGCGTCAATTACTACGCCAATTGGCGGAGTATCAAATATAATATAATCATATTGTTTTGAAAGTTCTTTGATTAATTCTTTCATATTGTCACTTGATAAAAGCTCCGACGGGTTCGGAGGAATCGTACCGCAACAGATAGCGTCAAGATTGTCCAATTTAGAAGTGTAAACTATATCAGATACCTCACATTCAAAATTGAGGTAATTTGTAATTCCCTTGTCAACAGGTATTTCAAGCACCGATTGAATTCGAGGTCTTCTCAAATCACAATCAATAATCAGTACCCTGGTATCAACCTGCTGTGCAAGTGCAATAGCTATATTAACTGCAGTAATAGTCTTTCCTTCGGATTTTGCAGAGCTTGTAACAGATACCATTTTACAGCCTTTTTTTACAATTGAATAAGCAATATTTGTTCTTGCTTTTTTATAAGACTCTTTAATCTGAAAGCCGACAGCTTCTGCATTGAGTTTTACATCTTGAAAAGAGCCTCTTTTTGGATATTTTTTCATACTGACTCCCTCTTATCTTTTTTTTTGTTAGATTTATTTACTGCGTCAAATTTTGGAATAGCTGCAAGAATTGGAATATCTCCAATCATAGTCATTTCCTCGTTGTATCTCATCTTCTTATCAAGGAACGCTCTGAGCAATGAAATTCCGACAGATATAACAAGTCCTGCTATCATTGCAATTATTACGTTCTTTATTTCATTCGGAGATGAAGGAGCAGTAGGCAACTGAGCATAATCAACTATTTTTAGCGTTGCTTTGGATTTAAGTCTTGAAATAGCCTCAGGTGCAACCTTTCCAACCGCATCAGCTATAAGCTTTGAATCATTTGGAGAAGGAGTAGTAACCTTAGCGTCAAATATCTCTGTCTTTTCGTCACTGCTGAAAGAAACCATTTCGCTAAGCTGTTTAGCGGTATATTTGTTGTTTATACGCTCGGAAAGCTCTGTGTAAAAAGTATTTGTGTTCAGCATTTTAATATATGTAGCAACAAGATTCTGTGCATAGGTTTGCTCAGAAAGTATATTGAGGTTGTTTTTATTTTCATCATCATTTGACGTATCAACATATAACTGAATTGAAGACGTGTATGACTTTGGAATAAAATATCTTGTTATGAAAAAGCTTCCGATAGCACAAATAAGCGTAACTACGATAATAAAAGCTGCATTTTTCTTAATAATATTCCATACATCTGACAATGAAATAATAATTTCATCCTTTTCTTCCATAGAACTACCTCCGTTTTACATATTCATTCGTTTTCTGCATTTTTCTGCATTTTTCTGCATTATTAGTTATTATTATAATCCAATATCCAATTTATTTCAACAACAATATTTTATTTTTTCCCACTATTGACAAAGTTTGTGTGACTAATTTATTATTGTACACTAAGATATCAAGAAATTAGTAATTATCACCATAAACACATAAAGGCTTTTCGTAGAGAAAGTTATGTAAGTACAGTTGCCTTGCTTTTTGTTCCTTTTGAATGCGGTGCTTTATCGGACTTTACTGTCCATATTTCGGCACCGACCTTTGCCTGAGCTGTTTCATCAATATCGCTTAAATCCGTAAACATAAACCGAGCCGAAAACAAACCATATTGAAACAAGCTGTGTTGTAAAGCCTTTGCATAGCAACATAAATATTGCAAAGCCTATCCACACTATCGGCATATGAGGATTTTTGTATTTATATTCCGTTTTGCCATTCCGATTTTATGTAAAAAGTGCATAAAAACACTGACAAGTATTAGCATAGAACGCCATTACTTGTCGGCAATAATTTTAATATCACATTCCTTGTTCAAAAATATAGAGGTACAAATCTTCAAGAGTTGGTTTTGCGGTTGTGTATTGGCAGTCTGTCGGCGGGTTATCGGTCACGATGCGGACTATTATGCTGTTGTCGTTGTGACAGAGATTTGAAACACGGTAATTGTCTTGAAAATATTTTAAATCTTCCCTTTGAATTTCGACCTCAAAGACTTTATTTTCAAGCTCCTTTGTCAACTTATTCGGGGAATCGTGGGAGATGAGCTGACCTTTTTTAAGCAAAATAATCTCCTTTGCGATAAACTCAATATCCGACACAACATGGGTGGAGATTAGGACAATTTTATCCTCGGCAATCTCGCTGATGAAGTTGCGTATGCGTATTCTCTCCTTCGGGTCAAGTCCTGCCGTGGGTTCGTCCAAAATCAGGATTTCGGGATTGTTCAGAAGCGCTTGAGCAATCAAGGCTCTCTGCTTCATACCGCCCGAAAACGAGCCTAACTTTTTATGTGCGGCATCTGTCAGATTGACCGTTTCAAGAAGCTGAGTGATCTTTTCCTTGGCTTCTTTCTTTTTTAAGCCCTTTAAAGCCGCCATATACCACAAAAAGCGGTTGAGGGTGAAATCATCATACAAGCCCTGCTGTTGGGGCATATAGCCGAGTACGGCTCGGTAATCCTTGCCGAGCTTTTTGATATTTTCACCGCCGTAAACCACCTCTCCGCCGTCGGCATTGAGGTTGTCGGTGATAATGTTCATCAGCGTGGACTTGCCTGCTCCGTTCGGTCCGAGCAAGCCGTATACTCCCGGAGTTAAGGTAACGCTGAAATTATCAAGCGCCTTTACCGAGCCCTTTTTATAGGTTTTGCTGATACAATTTAAAGCTAATTCCATATTTACAACCTCTTTTGCCTTGAAACTTAAATTATAAATTTCGTACTTTTGCGCTTGGGGACAAAGATAATCAGAGCCGATACTGCGATTATCAGCAGACAAACGGCGGTGATTATGCCGATAACGGCTGTCTGAGCATTATTTGAAAATGCCGATACCATACGGATTTTGCTGTTATCAATGAACACCACGCAGGGTATAAGGAGCAAGCCGCTTGAAATTATCATTGTCACAAACTGATTTTTAAATATGTAGGAGAGCAGATAGACCAAAGCCGTTGCGCCGACTGCCGCAAGCAGATGAACAAAGCCGAGAGCAAGAATATATCCGCCCACGGTTATGCCGCTTGTCAGAGCCGAAAAATCTCTTGAATATGCAAGCGGTAAATCAAATGATGCCGTGCCGAAGGTCTTGATAAAGTTGAGCATATACGGCAGATAGATTAAGATATAGGAAATCACCGTGGTAATCAGGACGGTTAAGAGCTTTATAATCAACAGCCTCGCTTTGCCGTGCTTATTTGCCGAAATCAAGTTAACCATAGAGGTCTTGTATTCAATCGCCAAAATGTTGGAGGTACAGAAGATAACCACGGCTAAGAGCAGAGCAAAATACTCCCACTCCCTAAAGGTGTCCATAGTCAGCCGCTTGTTCACCACTTCATTGACAAGTGCAGGCTTTTCGCCCGTCAGCTCAGCCTTTCCGTTAACATATTCAAGCTGAGCGCAAATGTCCTCAAATGCCATTCCTCTTATGCTTAAAATACCATCAATGGTATTGAGCCTGTTCGTTTTTTCCTCAGCCGAAATCGTGTTGTCGGCTGAAATCTCCTCGGCTTCTCTTGCAAGCTCCTCAAAATAAGCTCTTTCACTCTCGATAAAATCATACTTTTCCTCGTCAAGCTCACCCTCAAGCGTTTGCATATAGGTGTCATAGGCGCTTTCCTGAGGACTTATGAATATAATACTCAAATCATCATTGTAGCTGACAAAGCCGAGAGCCACGAGGATAATTACTGCGACGAGGGCGAAGGAGGTTTTGTAGTGCTTGTAAGCCTCGCCGCTGTATATTCTCACACTTCCGTTGATTTTCTTAAACCGTCCGAGCCGTGACATAAGCCTGTCGAGCAAAACGAGCTTTCCGTTATGCTGTGACAGCCTTGAAAACGCCAATGTCGTTCCAAAAACTCCGACAACGAAGAGAGCTATAGCTAAGCCGATGAAAACGGTGATTATGTTAATCGGCTGTGAAAAAATATTGACATTCTGATAACAGCCGAAAATATTGTTGCCGCTGATAAGGTAGAAAATATTTATAAATTTTAGCGAAGCCAACACAGAGCTACCGTCAATGAAAATGAAGCAGGAAAATTCAAAAATCAGTGCCGCCGCCAAGATTAAATAGGTCTTTGCGGAGGACTTGATGACCACGAATAAAAATGCCGTGAGCATTGACAGAGAGCAGAGCAAAAGCGTTTTGCCGAGTACCCACAAAATCAGGTATTCAAGCATTGTAACATTTAATGCGCAGTTTAAAAACAGCTCGCTCGACTGCACGGGGCGGCTCAAATCTCCAAAGCCGTAGACTGTGCCTGCCATCATAATGTTGCTCGCATAGAACAGCAGACTAACAACCGCCGTAACGCTCAAAACAACCAAGAGCTTGCAGGCTATTGTTGACAGTCTGCCCTTTGCCGTTGACCGCACAAGAACATAAAGTCCCTTTTCTCTTTCAACGGAGAACATCAAAATATTGACAAGTAATACGATAATCAGCAAAATATAGCTTGAAACCTCATATGAGGTTGCGGCTTCAACCGCCTTGTTGTTGCCGAGGATGGGCTTAACACCTTTAACCTCGGCAAAATCCATGGGAGTTTTTTCAATATTTCTGAACGAAAAGCTGTCCGGCTCTGCAAAAATGGAAAAGCTGCTCTGTTGCTCGGCTCTCGACTTCATATTGGAAATAAACTCTTCATAGCTGTCTATGTGAGAGAGCTGAGCCTGTATGTTGCTTAGCATAACCGAGCGGTTAAACAGCTCATCATCGTTCAAGTCCAAGCCTGCCGCATTGTCATACAGCTTTGGATATTTTTTCCTGTATACATCTGCATTTCCGTTGTGCAAAAGAATTTGTGCAATCTGTATCTCCGTGTTCTTGCTTTCAAAGAACGCATTTTTATCCTCTGCGCCGTTACATTCCCGAATAAGCTGTTCATATGCCCCGACATCACTTGAAATTGCCGAATTTTCATAATCAGAGGATTGAAGCATTACGAAAAACAGAGAATCAGCACAGAAAAAGGCGATGATGCAAATAAGAAATATTTTGTTTGAAAACAGCTTTAAATATTCGCTACCTGCAATTCTCATTCAACTCTCGCCTGTCCCTCTACATAGTAATTGCTGTCCTTCTTTTCAGCCCATTTCAGCTTGCAAAGCTTGGTGAATTTTATAGTTTCGCCGCCGATTGAGCCGAGTTGACTTTTATCCGCCATAGCTAAAATTCGTTCTCCGTTATCATCTACAGATTCAAAAATAAAATATTCATTATCCTGTGGATTAATATTATTGCATACTTTATTTTCAAATTCAGGCGGAACATACGAATCTATCTCATTCATATTTAAATCGTAAACCGTAATAATCTGTTTTTCTGCATCTTTTCTAGTAACCTGCACACAATTATCACCATATATGTATTTTCCATCGGTTGAATATTGCAAATTATCTTTATGAGCTATTGTGAAAAAGCTTTCCTTTACATTTCCATCCAAATCGCATTTAAGATAAACATTTTCATCCGAATTTTTATCGTAATAGGACGCAATCATTGTGTCGTCTAAAAAGAAATTATAAGACACCTGATAGCCTTTAGCTTTAGGAATGTCATTAATCTCTAATGTATCCAAATTGATACATTTGATACTTAAACCGGGTCCTTCCTCTTTTTCATTTCTCTCGTCGGCAGTAAAGTAAAAATAATTCTTATACGCGCATATTTGAGAAACAGCTCTCAAGCCGGACTCAATATAGTAATCCGTTTTGTATAGAATCTGCGGTTCTGATTTAGGTGAATCAAGAGGTATTCTGATTACTGATGAATCAGTAGAGCAATAAAAATATCCCCTGTGTATGAACCATTCAAAAGCATAAAAATTAAAGTTTCCCGTAAGATTTTCCCTTTGGCTTCCATCAGGCTTCATACGCATAAGATATGTATTGTAATTTATATAGCTCTTGTCATACTCTCCGCATAAAGCATACAAATATCCGTCATTATATTGTATTTGGGGCATCTCCGTTAAGTTTAAATAAGCATCGCAAGTTTCAGGGTCATCGTGAGTACAATTTGGTTTTGAACAAAGAGGAGTAGCCTTTTTTGTTTCTTTATCAATAAAAATCACGATTCCGTCCTCACCGATATAATAATAACCTTTATCTGATTTTGTCATAGGTGCATTTCCGCCAATATGGTACATTAGCTGCATATCTGTTGCATAATTTATATATGCATCATCGGAATTTGAGTATGAAGATTTATTCGTACAGCCATAAAAAAATACAGCAGCACAAATTATTAAAAGTAATGCCATCATTGCAGTTGTTTTCTTCATTGGAATACCTCTCACAGTTTTTCTTTTTTAAAACAATTTTTGGAATTTATATTTTTAAATCAATTCTCTACTTCTGTAATTTAAAATTAAGCAATTTTCAATATTTTATATTTGCAATATAGCTTTGTCGTTATGATTATATTCACTAATCATTTTATTTATATAAGATATTTTAACATATCAAGAGTATAAGCACAATGATTTTTTAGATATTATTTATAACAAATTTTATTATGCATTTTTGTGCAATATAACATAATTATTTAAAATAATGCTAATCAATATAGGTACAAACAGACCAAATATAAGATATACAAAAGCCCACTGTTGCAAACCGTTTGGAAGATAGTAGTACAATCCTATGAATCGGAATGTCCGGAACAACCGGCAAATAATGTTGCTGTCATTGCAAGTGTGAGGAACGCACATAGATTTTTTTGTCCGGACATTGTCAATAAAAGTTTGTAAGTTTTAAAGAGGATTGAACCTTTTTATTGTTCAATCCTCTTTGTTGTTTATTACATACTGCATATCTTCGGGAATTTCGGCAGTAACCGTAATGTATTCATTTTTTATCGGATGATAAAATTCAAGCCTTGCACAATGAAGTGCCTGCCTTGAAATTTTATCAAGCTTTCCGCCGTACAAGTCATCACCCATAAGCGGATGCCCTAAATAAGCCATATGACACCGAATTTGATGTGTTCTGCCGGTTTCAAGCCACAATTCAAGCAATGTAAAATCTTTTGTTGTAACAAGCGGTTTATAGTGCGTAACTGCTTTCATTCCGTCATCACGGACAATTCGCACCATTTTGGAATCATCACGCAAATCCATTGGCTTATCAACTATACCTTCAATATTTATTTCACCCTCGCATAAAGCGTAATAGACTTTGTGCGTTTTATTTTTTACGGCATTGGCTGTAAAACGGTTTTTTGCTATGAGAACAAGCCCTGAGGTATCCTTGTCAAGCCGATTAATTGCCCGAAATACAAACGGCTTGCCGTTTTGAATGCAATAGTACGAAACAATATTTGCAAGCGTATCGCTTTGGTGCTGCTTTACAGGATGAACAGGCATGGAATGCGGTTTGTTTACCACAAGAAAATGTTCATCCTCATATCTTATATCAAGTGTCCCCTTTGTCGGTTCAATTTCACATTTTTCATCGGGAATTGCAATTGAAACGGTTTTTCCGCTTTGCACACAGTCAATTGTTCTTAAAATTTTCCCGTCCATCAAAATACCGTCTTTTTCTCTTTTCAGTCGTGTTATTATTCTTGCAGAAAGCCCGCATTTATCACGCAGAAATCTTTGAGCAAGCATATTGTCACATTCGTCATGTACGGAAAAATACAGTCTGTCAGACATAAATCATCCTCCAAACAAAAAACAGAATTATCAGCTGAATAATAAATATTATCGGTATGCCGAGCATAAATTTAATGTGTCTTGTTTTGTGTCTGATTAATTGCATTGTAATGTACATTGCAACACTTCCTCCGAGTGCGGAGAGAATCAGCAATGTGCTTTCTCTTACTCTCCATTTGCGGTGAATTGCAAAGTATTTGTCACAGACTGTTACAACAATTGATATCAGGCTGATGATGCAAATGTATATGATGAAAATTTCCATGAGAACTCCAAAGGATGATTTGATTGAAAAACAAAAAGATTGTTCCGATTATTGTATCTGTAATAGCTATGTTAAGCGTTATCTGCATAAGCTCATTTACAAGAGAAAAACCGCCGAAAAAGCAGAATGATATCAACAACATTGCAGCCTTATCATCAAAGGCAACCGCCGACACACTCGAAAGTGATGAAGAAATGCGTGGCGTGTGGGTATCGTATATGGAGCTTTCTATGGAAAATGAAAGCTCAAAAACACAAAAAGCGTTTGAAGATAAATTTACCGAAATAGCACAAAAATGCCGTGAAAGCGGTTTCAACACGCTTATTGTACAGGTACGCCCCTTTTGTGACGCATTATATAAGTCAAGCTATTTTCCGTGGTCACATATTCTCACGGGTACGCAGGGTGAAAATCCTCAATATGACGCACTGCAAATTATGTGTGATATATGCAAAGAAAACAGTTTGAAAATTCATGCGTGGATTAATCCATACAGAGTCAGTTCAAATGAAACTCCGAAAAAACTTTCAGACAACAATCCTTACATAAAGAATTCCGAAATAGGTATAAAAACCGATAACGGAATTTTTCTTGATCCGTCAAATGAAACTGCACAACAGCTGATTAGTGACGGTGTAAAGGAAATTGCGGAAAATTATGATGTTGACGGGATACAATTTGACGACTACTTCTACCCTACTGAGGATGAAAGTTTTGATAAAAAGCAGTATGAGGCTTATATTGAAAAATACGGTAAAGAAAACTCTATGAGTCTTGATAATTGGCGAATGCAAAATGTAAATACGCTGATTTGTAAGGTTTACAGAACAATAAAAAGTGTGGATTCGTCAGTTGAGTTCGGCATATCACCGCAAGGCAATATAGGTAACAATGACGGATTGTATGCCGATGTAAAATCGTGGTGTACCTGCAAAGGCTTTGCAGATTACATCTGTCCGCAAATTTACTTTAGCCTTGAAAACCCGGCTCTTAATTTTGAAGATTGCCTTGACAGCTGGACATCTCTTGATTTTGACGAAAATGTAAAACTGTATGTAGGTCTTGGCGGTTATAAGGCAGGTAACGGCGAATATGACGAAGAAACATGGCTTTTAAGTGACAGTATTCTTGCCGATGAATACGATGTTTTGCGTAACAATAAATCTGTCAGGGGCTTTATGCTTTACAGCTATAATAGCCTTGAGGATGATACTGCAAAAAAAGAGATTAATAATCTGATTAACGCTTTAAACTAATTCAGCATCACAGTAGTCATCAAATGATTTTGTAATTTTCACATCAATAATTTTACCGCAGAGACTTGTATCTTCGGAATTAATATGAACAGGCGTGTAGTTTTTTGTGTAACCCTCAAGATAACCGTGACGAAGTCTTTCAACGAGAACAGATTCACAAAGGCCAACCTGCTCTTTAAGAAATTCCCTTCTGGTTTCATCGCAGACCTGCTCCATAATTTTGGCTCTCTGCTCTTTGATTTGCGGATCAATTTGATTTGGTGCTTTATCGGCAACAGTGCCTTTACGGCGTGAATACGGGAAGATATGCACCTTTGCAAAGCCGATTGACTTTACAAATTTAAGAGATGCGTTGAAATCTTCCTCTGTTTCACCAGCAAATCCAACCATTACATCGGTTGTCATAGAACTGTTTTCAAAAGCGTTTCTGAGATTTGTAACAATTTCAGCGTATTCTGCACAATTGTAGTGACGGTTCATTGCTTTGAGTGTGTTATCGCAACCGCTCTGCAGTGAAAGATGAAACTGCGGACAGAACTTTGGTTGTGCGGCAAGACGGGCAATCATTTCTTTATCCATTCTTTCGGGTTCGATTGAACCGAGTCTTACACGGTCGATTCCGTCAACGGAACAAGCACATTCTACAGCATCCGCAAGATCAAAATCTTCGTCAAGACCGTAGGCGGAAAGGTTAATACCAACAAGAACAACCTCACGGTAACCGTTTGCGGCAACCTGAATAAGCTCTGCCTTTAAATCTTCGAGAGATTTTGAACGTACTCTGCCCCTTGCATACGGAATAATGCAGTAAGAACAGAATCTGTTGCAACCGTCCTCAATTTTAATGAAAGCTCTTGTATGCTCTCCGAGTGACGATACGGAAAGGTTTTCGTATTTTTCGCCTTTTCCGATATGCTCTGTTATATGAACAAATTTCTGTTTTTCTTCGAGAAACTTGTAAATTGAAGGAACGAGTTCGGCTCTCTTTGCGTTGCCGAGTACGATATCGCAATTTGAAAAGTTCTCGCTTTCTTCGGGGAAAGCCTGTGGCATACAGCCGGTGAGAATAACAATTCCGTCAGGATTTTCACGGCGGACACGGTTGAGAATCTTGCGGTTTTTTGCGTCACTTACGGATGTTACCGTACAGCTGTTAACGATTGTTATGTCTGCCCTGTCCCTGTCATCCGAGAGAAGAAATCCGTTCTTCAACATATCTTCACGCATTGCCTGTGATTCATACTGATTAACCTTGCAGCCGAGTGTAATTATATTAAAATTCATTCACTAACCATCCTTTTTTGGGTAAATAGTTGAAATTGCAAAAATTCATTAATTCGTTGTTGATTTAGACAAAAATTAATGATAAAATATAGACTAGATGAACAATGGAGGTGAGATTTTGTTTTCTGTACCGGTTTCCGTTAAAAATAAAAAAGAAATGATCGATATGTTTGAAACTCTTGCTCACTTTCCGGATACAGTAATGATGCTAAGAAACGGCGATAATACTGTTGATGCTCATTCGTTGATGGGATTTTTTGCAATTGACGAAAAAATTCCGATTGAACTTCTTCTTGAATCAGAACCTGATGATAATCTCAAACAGGCGATTTCTAAATTTGCTTTTGTTAATGCATAAAAATAATATATACATACTGTTAAGCCCTATGACCAAAGTCATAGGGCCTTTTTGTTTGTGCTTTTAGTTATGAATTTTTGTCAACAACATGGAACTTTTTAAGGTTTCCTGTCTTTTCGCTTCTCTTGTCAAGTTCGGCAAGAACATCTTCAAGCGGAATGCCGAGCTTTACCATCATTACAGTAAGATGATAGATAAGGTCTGCAATTTCATAAACAGTTTCGCTGTTATCATCATTTTTTGCCGCAATGATTGTTTCACTGCACTCCTCGCCTACTTTTTTAAGAATCTTGTCAATTCCTTTATCAAGAAGGTAGCAAGTGTATGAACCCTCTTTTGGATTATCTCGTCTGTTTTCTACTGTAGCATAAAGTGCTTCAAGGACTTCTCTGTCGTTCATATTAAAATTCTCCTCATTTTAATTTTTTAAAAAAGCAGGAATGATTTCCCGTGTGGCAGGCCGCACCTGTCTGTTCAACAGTGATGAGCAATGTATCGTCATCGCAGTCGGCATATATATCAATTACCTTTTGTAAATGACCTGATGTTGCACCCTTGTTCCAAAGCTCCTGACGGCTTCTTGACCAGAACCATGTGTAACCGGTTTCAAAAGTTTTTTGCATACTTTCACGGTTCATATATGCAAGCATAAGTACCTCACCCGTTGACTTTTCCTGAATAATTGCGGGAATAAGTTCGGATTTTACAAAATATTTATCAAGATCCATAATTACCTCAGATTTTATTTGTTACTTCGATCGCCTGTTTCAAATCGAGCGAACCTGTGTAGATAGCCTTACCGCAGATTGCACCGTAGACATCGAGTTCTGCAAGATTAATGATATCTTTGAGAACTGCAACACCGCCGCTTGCGATAATATTACAGCTGACTTCGTGAGCAAGGTCATTAAGCTGTTTAAGGTTAGGACCTGCAAGAGTACCGTCCTGATCAATGTCTGTGAACACAATAGTCTTTACTCCGACATCTTCCATACGCTTTGCAAGCTCAATGTAGTTGATTTCCGAATTGTCAATCCAACCTTCTGCACGAACCATGCCGTCCTTTGCATCAATGCCAACTACAATTCTCTCACCGTATTCTTTTACGGCATCAATAACAAGCTGCTGATTTTTAACTGCGGCTGAACCGAGAATAACACGGTTTATTCCTCTTGAAAGATAATATTCAACCGCTTTCATATCACGGATTCCTCCGCCGACCTCAACAGAAAGTCCCGAAGCTTTTGCAACATCCGCAATAAGATCGGCATTAACAAGCTTTGCATCTTTTGCACCGTCAAGGTCAACCATATGCATCCACTCTGCACCTGCGTCAGCAAAGCCCTGAGCGGCAATATACGGGGACTCTGCTACCTTCTGAACGGTTGCATAATCACCCTTGAAAAGACGGACGCAATTGCCGTCTTTTATGTCAATAGCGGGTAAAATAATCATTATAACACTCCTTTAGTAGAAAGAAGTACATTTGAAGAATTTTGCTTTACTGCAAGGCGGAGTGCGTGTGCGCAAGCCTTGTACAAAGCCTCTGTGATATGGTGAGAGTTGTCACCGTAAACAGATTTGAGGTGAAGTGTGATTTGTGCGTTAAATGCAAATGCACGCATAAATTCTACTGTCATTGAACAGTCGTAGCCGCCGCATCTTTCCTGCGGAAAATCAGCATCGAATACAAGATAAGGTCTGCCGCTGATGTCAACAGATGCAAACGCAAGCGCTTCGTCCATAGGAACATAAAAACTGCCAAATCTCTCAATTGACTCTTTGGTTGAAAGAGCCTCTGCAAATGCTTTGCCGAGAACTATACCTGTGTCTTCAACGGTGTGGTGTTCGTCAACATAAAGGTCGCCTTTTACCGAAACCTCAAGCCCGAATCTGCCGTGAGTGGCAAACGAATTTAGCATATGGTCAAAAAAGCCTATGCCTGTATCAATTTTAATATCGCCGCCGTCAAGATTAAGTTTTAGCTTTATGTCGGTTTCCTTCGTTTTACGCTCAACATATGCACTGCGCATATAATCACCTCGATAAATAAGTTTTAATGCAACTTATCAGTTCTTCGTTTTCTTCTTCTGTGCCAACGGAAATTCTGATGTAATCGCCCATAAAACGGATTACAATTGAATTGTCCTTGAGATAGTTCCACAAGTCTTTGCCGAATGATGTTTTAACAAAAACAAAGTTTGCACAACTGTTGTAAACCTTAAAATCATTGGAAAGAGCGGACAACTCCAATAAGTCATTATACAGCTTTTCTCTGTTTCTGACAATTGTTTTTTGTCTGTTTTTGAGATAATCTTTATTTTTATATATTATACTGCCGACAACCTGAGAAAATGTGTTCACATTGTACGGAGATTTTACCGCTTTTACAGCTCTTGAAATTGTTTCATTTGCAACGGCAAAACCGAGTCTGAGTGCCGCTGAGCCTACTGCCTTTGATGCGGTTCTGAAAATAATGAGATTTGAATACTTTTCAACCTCATTTATAAGACTCTGATCCCAGAAATCCATATATGCTTCGTCAAGAATTACAAGTGCATTTACGCTTGTAACAAGCCTGCGTGCATCTTCGGCGGTCATACCCTGTCCTGTCGGATTGCATGGGTTTGAAAAGAGTAGAAGTTTGATATTGTCACGATTTACCTTTTCAATAAGTGCATCCGTATCAATTGAAAGGTCGTCGGATTTGATAAATGTGTCACATTCAACCTCACAGATTGATGAATAGAATTTGTACATTGAAAAATCGGGAGCAACGCAAAGCATCCTGTCCCCTTTTTCCATAAATGCGGCTTCAATCAAAAAGATAAGTTCATCTGAGCCGTTGCCTGCGGTTACATATTTTGGATTGATTCCGTAATAATCCGCAAAAGCCGTAACAACCTTTTCCGCAAGCGGATCGGGATAGCGGTTGAAATCAATTGTATCAATTGCATTTTTGATTTCTTCTTTGATGAAATCAGGATAATTTACAGGACATTCGTTTGCATCAAGTCGAATTTTATATGTACCGCTGATTGGTTCATACGGTTCAAGTTCACGGATTTTTTTGTTTAATTCATAAGACATTGCATAACTTCCATTCTTATTTCATATCAAAACGCACTTTAATTGAATTTGCGTGTGCTGTAAGTCCTTCTGTTTCTGCAAAGCGAACTACATCTTCGGCGTCTTTTCTCAAAGCGTCTTCCGTATAGTAAATAAAGCTTGATTTTTTTACAAAGCTGTCTACCGAAAGAGGTGAGAAAAATCTTGCCGTGCCGCTTGTCGGAAGAACATGATTAGGACCTGCAAAATAGTCGCCCAGAGGCTCGGGACTGTAGTTGCCGAGAAATACAGAGCCGGCATTATCAAGCTTGCCGACATACTCCATTGGGTTTTCACAACAAACCTCAAGATGTTCGGGAGCAAGCTCGTTAGCAAATTCAATCGCCTGTGACATATCACTGCATACAATAACTGCACCGAAATTGTCAACCGATGAGCGGATAATATCTTTTCTTGAAAGAGCGGTCATCTGCTTTTCAAGCTCTGTTTCAGTTTCTTTAGCAAGCTCTTCGCAGTCGGTAAGCAGAATTGCAGACGCAAGCCGGTCATGCTCTGCCTGACTCATAAGGTCTGCGGCAAGAAATTTTGGATTTGCAGACTTATCGGCAATGATGAGTATTTCACTCGGACCGGCAATCATATCAATGTCAACTGTTCCGTAAAGAAGTTTTTTTGCTGTTGCAACAAAGATATTGCCGGGTCCTACTATTTTATCAACCTTTGGTACGGATTCTGTACCGTATGCAAGTGCGGCTACTGCCTGTGCACCGCCCATAAGGAAGATTCTGTCAACACCTGCTACCTTTGCGGCGGCGATGATATTCGGATTTGGTGTACCGTCCTTCTGAGGAGGTGTACACATAATAATTTCCTCAACACCTGCAATTTTAGCGGGAACTGCGTTCATAAGAACTGATGAGGGATATGCTGCAGTGCCGCCCGGAACATAGATACCTACTCTTTTAAGGCCTCTGATTCTCTGCCCCATCATTACGCCGTTATTCTTTGTTGTGAGCCAACTTTGCTGAACCTGTCTTTTATGGAAGTCTGCAATATTTGCGGCTGCCTTTTTGATTGTTTTGAGATAATCCTTGTCGCATTTTTCAATAAGGCTGTCGATTTCATCGGAAGTAATTTCTACCTTTTCAGGTGCTTTTCCGTCAAATTTAACGGTATATTCCTTTACGGCTTTATCACCGTTTTCTGCTACATTTTCGATGATTTCCGAAACAATCGGAACTACATTTTTATCTGAATTCTGCGCTCTCTTTTTGAGCAAATCAATAAATTCATATTCGTTTTTTCCGTCTGCTACAACAGTTGTAATCATTTTGTGACAGCCTCCAGTTTCTTCTGCAATTCTTCAATTTCAGCCTTGCGCAGTTTAAGACTTGCCGTATTGGCAATAAGTCTTGCTGAAATATCACATACCCATTCAATTACTTCAAGTCCGTTAGCCTTGAGCGTTGAACCCGTTTCTACTATATCTACAATACCGTCTGCAAGACCTACAAGAGGAGCGAGTTCAACCGAGCCCTCAATCTTAATGATTCTTACATCCATATTTTTATCGTCAAAAAATGCTCTGGTTACATTGGGATATTTTGACGCAATTGTCTTTGTTTTGTAACCGCCGTAAAAATCGGAGTCCTTTTTTGTAGCAAGAGCAAAACGGCATTTACCGAATCCTAAGTCGAGAAGTTCATAAAAAGATGAACCGTTTTCAAGAATTGTATCCTTGCCAACGACACCAAGGTCACACACACCGTGCTCAACATATGTAATTACATCTGCGGCTTTAGCAAGCACAACTTCAAAATCATTGTTGCCGATCGGAAGAATAAGCCTTCTTCCCTTGTTTTTTACTTCATCACAATTATATCCGATTTTTTCAAGAAGTTCAATTGTGGTCTTTTCAAGTCTGCCCTTTGTCAGAGCAATTCTTAATGGTTTCATATTTAATCCTTTCCGACAGCTTGATTATATACTTTCAACTTTTGCAATTCCTCTTGATTTTGCAAACTGTTCTGTTTCTTCAAGAGTTTCAAGTACGCTGAACTGTGCATTTATTCCCTTTTCATTAAGCTCGTCAACATATCTGAGAGCCTTCATTTCATGTCCGTTTTCTGCAAAAACGAGAACATCGGGATTATCTGAATAATTTACATCATCATCGGAAAGATGTTTCATTGTAATTGCGTCTGTATCAATCGCAAAGCCTGCCGCACCCATAGGAGCGTCAAATTCGCTGAGAAGATCGTCATATCTTCCTCCCGAAATAACAGCGTCACCGATTCCGTTAATATACCCTGAAAATACGATTCCCGTATAGTAATCGTTTCTCTGAACAAGTCCGAGGTCGATGATAAGCTTGTTGCCGAGTTCAAGCACGGAAAGTTCTTTATAGATTGAGTGGAGATAATCAAGAGCGTTTTCGGCGCCTGTACCTTTGCAGATGTCATATGCCTCATCAAACACTTCTTCACCGCCGAAAAGTGACGGGAGCGAACGGATTGCGGAAACAGTCTTGCAAGGCTTGAGTTTGTCAAGAAGATTGTTAAGCGCCGAGTAGTTTTTACTTTCGATTGATACCCTGATTTTTTCTTTGTAATCGTTATCAATATCGAGTTCTTTTGACAGAGCATTGAATACTTCGGCATGTCCGAGTTCAATTCTGAAATCATCGGCAACGGCTGAAATGCTTTTTATTGCCGAGGTGAGAATTTCAAGGTCGGCTCTCTTTCCTTTTGCCCCGAGAAGTTCAACACCCATCTGAAGAAATTCGTTTCTTCTTCCTGCAAGTGACGGATTGTTGCGATATACTGCCTGCTTGTAGTAAAGTCGAACAGGAAGTGTATTGTTTTTAAGTCTTGTAGAAACCATTCTTGCAATCGGCAGAGTGGAATCAGGACGGGCAACAAGAAGTCTGCCTTTGTTATCGGTTGTCTTGAACATTGATTCCTGCGAGATTCCGCTTGACGGAATTGAGAACACATCATAGAATTCAAGAGCAGGAGTTATTACCCGTTTAAATCCGCCTTTGACAAATACCTTTTCAATGCTTGTGCAGATATAATCCATAGCGGAACATTCAGCGAACAGAAAGTCCTTTGTTCCCTCGGGAGTCATTTTTAAATTCTTTTTCATAATTACCTCTCAACGCTTTAGTGTGTTAATATGGTAATATATTAACACACTAAATTTGATTTGTCAACACTATTCAGATGAAACGAAAATTTTACGATTATTCATTTGTATTATCTGAGGATTCGTCTTCATCATTTGTTTTGTTACGGTTGATGAATTTCATAAATTTTTCTCTTTGCTGCATTTCTTTTTCTTCACGAAGTTTTTTCTGCTCTGCGGCAATTTTGGTATAGTTAAGCACCTCAAAATCAAGAGCCTCCTGAGCAATTCTACCCTTTGAGTCAATTTTGTTTTTAACTCTCTTGCCGACAAGAGCATAGATTACGGCATAGATTGGTGTGCCGAGAATAAGACCGAGCACACCGAACATTCCTCCGCCGACAATTACGCTGAACAGTACCCAGAAGCTTGAAAGACCGACCTGACTGCCGATAATCTTCGGCTTGAAAAGATTGCCGTCAAGCTGCTGAATTATAACTATAATGATTATGAAAATAATCATGTAAATAGGATCAATAAGCAAGAGGATAAAAGCACTCGGAATTGCACCGATGAACGGTCCAAAGAACGGAATAATATTCGTCACACCGATAAGAACCGCAATAAGCGGTGCGTACGGTAATTGACAAATTGACATTGTAATGAATGTGAGAACACCGAGAAAAGCCGCATCAATGATATCGCCAACGAGAAAACGGCCGCATTTTGTATCTGTAATATCGACAATTTCATAAATCTTAGGAAGATACTTTATCGGAATAAAAGCAACAGCAAGCTTTTTTATCTGACGGCAAAGTGTTTCCTTTGCGGCAAGGAAGTAAACTGAAATAACGATTCCGAGCAGGAAGTTATACACACCGTTACACGTAGACATAATTGCGCTGAATACGGCATTTGTAGAGTTGCCGAGAAAACTGGTGATATTGCCTGCCGAAATAAAGTTTGTAATATACTTGAAGAAGTTGTTTATTACTTCACTTGCGTCAATTTCCATACTGAATGTATGGTTAATCCAATGCACTACTGTTTTTGTCATGTCAGAAAGTACGCCTGCATACTGCGGCAGGCTGTTAATAAGACTGAACAGGCTGGCTGCAATCTGCGGAACTACAATTGAGATTATAACAACAAAAATTGCTACTACAATTGCATAGGTTATAATAAGCGCAAGGGGTTTTCTGAAGTTAGCAAGGAATTTTCGCTTTCGCCCCATTCTGCCGAAAACTTTGGAGTAGAAAAATTTGTAAGGATAGTTAAGGATGTAAGCAAAAAGGAACCCGATTGCAAACGGAGTGATTATGCCTGTTATCCAACCGATTGCCGACCACACAACATCCATATTATCTTTTACAAGTAAAAGAAATACTGTAAATGAAATGCAAATCAGCAAAGTTTTTAGCGAAAGCAGTTTTTTCATTTAGACAACTCCTTAAAATAATGACATCTGTGAGCTTTCAGGCAAATCCTTGAGAACTCCGACATCTTTCAGTGTTTCAATAACAGCCTTAGTAACCTTTGTTTTTATCTGCATATCTTCAATTGAAAGATATTCTGTGTGCTTGCCCGTTTCTGCGAGTGAATCTGCGGCAGCACCGCCTACACCGGGTAAGGATGAAAACGGAAGTCTGATTTTCCCGTCCTCTACCTTGAACATTTTAGCCTCGGATTTGTAGATATCAACAGGAAGAAATTCAATTTTTCTTGCCATCATTTCGTTGACAATCTGCAAGGTCTGGAACTCTGCTTCATCCTTGGCTGTTGCTTCGTGAACACTCTGTTTTTGTTTTATGTTGTTCATCTTGTCACGGACAGCCTGATGTCCCTGCATGGCAATTGCACCGTCAAGATTTTCACTTCGTACGGTAAAGTATGCCGCATAATATTCAACGGCCTTGTGAACCTTGTACCAACCGAGTCTGAGCGTTGCAATCATATAGGCTGCGGCATGGGCTTTCGGGAACATATACTTAATTTTCATACATGAATCAATATACCATTCGGGAACATTGTGTTCACGCATAGCCTTGAAGTGTTCTTCCGTAAGAAGTTTTGTTGCGTTACCTTTACGGACAATCTCCATTATTTTGAATGCCATGCCCGGTTCAAGACCTTTGTGCATAAGATAAGTCATAATCGAGTCACGAGTACCGATTACTTCCGAAATTGTACAGGTTCCGTTATGAATAAGTTCCTGAGCGTTTCCGAGCCATACATCGGTACCGTGCGAAAGACCTGCAATCTGCAAAAGGTCGGTAAATGTCTTTGGCTGTGCCTCAATGAGCATTCCTCTTACGAAAGCCGTACCGCATTCAGGAAGGCTGAATGTACCGGTTTTTGAGTCGATATCCTCCTCAGTAACTCCGAGTGCTTTCGGAGAAGTAAACAGCGACATAACCTCGGGATCGCTCATAGAAACTTTCATTACGGGGATACCTGTGTAGAGTTCAAGATAATGATAGATTGTCGGAACATCGTGTCCGAGCTCATCAAGTTTTGTGATTGTATCATGAATTGAATGGAAGTCGAAGTGCGTTGTAATGTTATCTGAGTTAACATCATTTGCAGGATGCTGAACAGGGCAGAAATCGTAAACATCGTTTGTTCTCGGCACAACAACCATACCGCCGGGGTGCTGACCTGTGGTTCTCTTAACACCCGTACAACCGATTGCAAGACGCTTTTCCTCAGCCTTGTGCATTACAAGACCTCGCTCCTGTGCAAACTTCTTAACGAAGCCGAGTGCTGTTTTTTCGGCTACTGTAGAAATTGTTCCCGCTTTGAACACATTATTCTTACCGAAGAGCTCTTCCGTGTAACGGTGAGATTTTGATTGATACTCACCGCTGAAGTTAAGGTCGATATCAGGCACTTTGTCGCCTTTAAAGCCAAGAAATGTTTCAAACGGAATTTCGTGACCGTCCTGATCCATAAGAGTACCGCATTCGGGACAGTTTTTTGGCGGCATATCAAAGCCTGAGCCGTAACTGCCGTCTGTTATGAACTCGCTGTGTTTGCAGTTTGGACATACATAGTGCGGACAAAGCGGATTAACCTCCGAAATACCGGACATAGTAGCTACGAAAGACGAACCTACCGATCCTCGTGAACCGACAAGATATCCGTGTGCCTCACTGTCTGCAACAAGCTTTTGCGCAGTCATATAAAGCACCGAGAATCCGTAGGTTGTGATTGAATTAAGTTCCTTGTCAAGTCTTGCCTTTACGATTTCAGGCAATGGATCACCGTATTTCTCTTTTGCTCTTTTCCATGTAATATCAATAAGCTGTTCCTGTGCGCCCTCAATGTTAGGCGGGAATGTACCCTTTGGAATAGGTCTGATATATTCGCACATATCGGCGATTTTATTGGGATTTTCTACTACATACTCATAGGCTTTATCCTTGCCGAGCCATTCAAATTCCTTGAGCATTTCAGCGGTTGTTCTGAAATAAAGCGGAGCTTGCTGTTCGGCATCTTTAAATCCCTGACCTGCCATAAGAATTTTTCTGAATTCGGAATCTGTCGGATCCATAAAGTGAACATCGCAGGTTGCGCATACAGGCTTGCCGAGTTCTTTTGCAAGCTTAATTATTGTACGGTCAATTTCATGAAGTTCGTCAACAGAATTAAATCTGCCGTCACGAATCATAAAGCTGTTATTGCCTGCAGGCTGAATTTCAAGATAATCATAGAATGACGCAATCTGTTTGAGTTCGCCCCACGGCTTGCCCTCGAGAATTGCCATATAAAGCTGACCTGCACAACAAGCTGAGCCGATTATGAGTCCCTCTCTGTACTTCACAAGCTCGCTTTTCGGAATTCTCGGCTTTTTATAGAAATAATTAAGATGACTGTAAGAAATAAGTCTGTAAAGATTTTTAAGACCTGTTTTATTCTTTACAAGAATAATCTGATGATAGGTCGGAAGCTTTTTAAAATCTCCGCCTGCTATCTTTGTATTAATGTCGTTTGTTTTTGTTATACCGTAATCATCTGTAAGTCGCTGACAGAGATTTATAAAAATTCTCGCAAGCATTTCGGCATCATCGGTTGCTCTGTGGTGATTGAAGTCGCCGAGCCTTAAAAATTTTGCAACCGTATCAAGCTTGCAGTTCTTGATATCTGTAAGAATCGCTCTTGAAATTGCAACCGTGTCGATTGAAGTGTAGTTATATTCCCTGCCCATATCTTCACAGGCTTTTGCTATGAAGGATGTATCAAAGGGAGCATTGTGAGCAACAAGCACATTGTCACCGGCAAATTCAAGAAATGCACCGACCGCCTCGCTCTGTGACGGAGCATCCTTTACCATATCATCGGTAATGCCTGTAAGCTGAGTGATTTTCTGCGGAATCGGCATTTCGGGATTTGCAAAGGTTGAAAAAGTATCGGTGATGACACCGTTTTCAACCTTGACTGCGCCGATTTCGGTAATCTTGTCACGGGCGGCTGAAAGGCCTGTTGTTTCTATATCAAAGCAGATGAATGTGCCGTCAAAACCTGTGTCGGCATCACCTTTTACAGACTCTACAAGGTCATCCATAAAGTATGCCTCAACACCGTAGATGATTTTAATTTTTTCTTCGTCTTTGTTGATTTTATCTGCGGCTTTCATTGCGTCGGGAAAAGCCTGTGCGACACCGTGGTCAGTAATTGCAACGGCTTTGTGTCCCCACTGATAAGCACGGTTTACAAGGTCACCTGCCGATGTTACGGCATCCATCTGCGACATATTTGTATGCATATGAAGTTCAACACGCTTTTTCTCGGCATTATCAACTACTTTTACTTTTTGAGCCGTACCGATTGAACGGGCATTTACAACAAGTTCGCCTGCATATTTATCGTACTCAACATCACCCTGAACAACGATTGTATCGCCTTTTTTGATATTATCAATTACAGCTGATTCCTTGATTGAATTGAATACTTTAGCTGTTGTTGAGCCTGTATAATCGGTTATGTCGATAGTGAAAATATTTTTGTCACCGCTTTTAGTGACTTTCTTTTCAATATCAAACACATCGCCCCATACCACAATTCTTCCCGAATCACCTGAAATTGAAGAAATGGGAATCATTTTTCCCCTGATTGAACGACCGTATAACGGACGGATTGAGGACTGAATAATCTGCGGTGTTGCAAACTTGCCCTCACGAACTTCAATTTCCACAGTAGTGTTTTCAGCGTGTTTTTCTTCTCTTTTCTCCGCTGTTTCAACCTCTTCCTGATAGAATTCAGCGGCTTTCTGAAGATTTTCTCGGTTGATTTTCTCCTGAGCATCCTGAATAGCGGCTTTGTATTCTTCGCTGTTTTCTTCAACCTCAAAGGTTCCGGTATAATTCACGGAAATGTAAAGATTAAATTCTTCCGAAATGAGCTTTATAAGTGCTTTGTCAAAGCCTTTACTGTCAAGGAGAGTTTTTCCGCCGTTAAGAAGATTTATCGTAAGCGTATTGTTTTCAAACCTAACCTCAGCATTGTTGAGAGTTCCGTTAATACTCGGAATATCTCGCCTTACGGCTGCATATAGCTGAGGAAAATAATCAGCGGAAAACAACTCTGTCGGAAAATGCGGTTTTATTACAGTATGATACGCAAGTGCCTTGGTAATCAGCTTTTCCGTGTCAAAAAGCGTATTACGCTCAACGAGCCCGTTGAATTTTACTGTTAAAGTAATCAAACGGGCTTGTTTGTTAATATTAAGTTGTGTCAGTTCTCCCTGTGAAATCTTTTGCGGCAGTTTAATGCCAAATTTGGAGTCAAAGACTTCTCCTAATGTTTTCATATATGTCCTTCTGTCATATTACAGCAAATGTATTTTGACTGCTGATAGAGTTATAATTTTTCTACTTCTTCCAAAAGTGCGTCAACGAGTTTATCTTCCGGAACTTTGCGAAGAATTTCGCCTTTTTTGAATACAAGCCCGCAACCGTCACCGCCTGCGATGCCAATATCAGCTTCTCTTGCCTCTCCGGGACCGTTTACAACGCAACCCATTACCGCTACTTTGATATTCTTTTTACAGTTTCTGAGTTTATCTTCAACCTCGTTTGCAATCTTCACAAGGTCAATTCTTGTTCTTCCGCAAGTCGGACATGAAACAAATTGAACTCCGTCTTTCTCAATGTCAAGAGCCCTGAGGATATCATGAGCAGCATAAACTTCCTTTACAGGATCGGCTGTGAGGGAAACTCTGATTGTATCACCGATACCATGGAGGAGCAATGCACCGATTCCGGCAGAAGATTTGATAATACCAATTCTTTCTGTTCCTGCCTCTGTAACACCGAGGTGAAGCGGATAGTCACACCTTTCTGCGGCAAGCTCATAGGCTTTAATCATAGTAGAAACGGTTGAACTTTTCATTGAAAGAACAATATCGTTGAAATCAAATTTTTCAAGAAGTGACGCATGGTACAAGGCGCTGTCGCAAAGTGCCTCGGGTGTGGGATGACCGTATTTTGCAAGAATTTCCTTTTCAAGCGAACCTGAGTTAACACCGATTCTAATCGGAATGCCACGCTGTCGGCAAGCGTCTGCCACCGCCTTTACCCTATCATCTGATCCGATGTTACCCGGATTGATACGGATTTTGTCGATGCCTGCCGCACACGCCTCAAGCGCAAGCTTATAGTCAAAATGGATATCGGCTACAATCGGGACGCTTACAGCCTCTTTGAGGGCAGGAATAAGCTTTACTGCATCTTTATTAGGAATAGCGGCACGAATAATTTCGCAACCGGCCTCTTCAAGCTCTTTTGCCTGTCTTACAGAACCCTCAATATCGGTTGAGGGAATGTTGAGCATTGACTGAACGCTTACTTTAGCACCGCCGCCGATTTTTACATTGCCGGCAGTTACCTGAATTTTACTTCCCATAAGGTTTTCCTCCGTTTGTCTACATTCCGGGGAATGTTCCCGTTACAAGCTGGAACACATCTTTCACCGAAATAATAAGCATAAATGCAAGCAACAGAACAAGACCGACTGTATTCACAATCTGTTCTGCCTTTCTCGGAATCGGCTTTTTGAATATCCATTCAATCAGCAGGAATAAGAATCTTCCGCCGTCAAGCGCCGGGAACGGCAGCATATTTACAATTCCGAGGTTTACCGTAATGAGTATCATTACAAAAAGAATGTTATTGACTGCATCTCCGAAGCCTGTTTGAAGTCCCATTGATGCAACCTGAGTGACAGCTGTAGCAATACCAACAGGGCCTGACATATCGTTGAATGTAAATCTGCCCTGAACAAGCCACACCAGAGATGTCCACACGGTTTTTGCCATTGAACAGGTCTGTGTGAATGTTTCACCGAGGACAGTACCGACATTTTTCTCAATCGGTTCAACGGCAAAGTCAAACGCAACAGTAGGTTTGTTTTCCTTTTCGGCATCTTCATCAGCGTAATAGGTGAAAAACTGTACATTTTCAAGTGTTATTTCTTTGCCGTCACGAACAACTTTTACATCACCTATAAATCTCGGTCTTGATGTAGTTGTGTCTATTTCGGGTGTTTTATACTTTGACATATCATATGATTTGTCAAGTGCATAAATTGACTTGCAAGTTTCGTCAAGAAGTTTTTTAGCCTCGTCTTTGCTTGCAGCCTTATTTATTTTTGAACAACCCTCCGAAAGAGCATTGTAGTATTTTTGAAGTTCATCCTTTGAAAGAGATTCGTCTTTTGCATACTTATTATATACACCGCAAGCGGCAGATGTTGCTCTTTCTTTGTATACCTCAAGTGTATTGCCTTCTACTGTTTCATATGGAAGAGTTGAGATTGCAAACTGCAAATCTCGTGAATTCCAAATCGAATAACCGTTCACTTCAACAATCTTATCCCCTGTTTGTAAACCTGTGTTTGCAGTAAATGCATTGGGTTGAAACTGAGATATTGTAGTTGAACTGTAGCTGTCAGCCTGAACGGTAAAGGCAAACATCATAACAAAACCGAGAAGAATATTCATAACCGCACCTGCGATTATGATAATCATTCTCTTCCAAACTTTTGCGTTATTAAAAGCACCTTTTTCTTCACTGTCTTCATCCTCTCCTTCCATGGCACAGTAACCGCCTATAGGAAAAAGACGAAGCGAGTACCTTGTTTCGCCTTTAACAAAACTGATTATTTTCGGTCCCATTCCAAGTGCAAATTCATTTACCTTTACACCCGAAAGCTTTGCGGTAATAAAATGACCGAATTCGTGAGAAAAAATTATAAGCTCAAAAAGTAATATTCCTATTACTATAAGAGCCGCAACTGTTAAAATTTGCATTAAAATAAATCAACTCCAAAATATTCATTGCCGTTGCAAAGACAGCATTGAAAAATATTACCGCAAATTATAGCTTAGAGAGTACATACTCTCTTGCGAGTTTATCTGCCTTTAACACATCATCAACGCATAAAGGCTCAAAATTGTCTATGTTATCAATTGCACCCATAACAAGGTCACCGATTTCAAGAAAAGTGATTTTACCTTCTCTGAAAAGACGGTTAGCCTCCTCATTAGCACCGTTGGCAATTGCTGTTGCAACGCCTCCGAGTGAAAGAGCTTTTTTACAGGCTCTCAGACATTTGAAAGTATCATAGTCAGGTTCAAAGAAAGTCATTTTGCCGATTTGAGCAAGACTTAATTCACCGACAGGTGACTCATATCTTTCCGGATATGTAATTGCGTACTGTATCGGAATCCTCATATCGGGAAGTCCAAGCTGTGCAATTACGGAATTATCTACATATTCTATGAGAGAATGTATGATACTTTCACGATGAACAACAACATCAATGTTTTCGGGCTGAACATCAAAAAGCCATCTCGCCTCAATGATTTCAAGACCTTTGTTCATCATTGTAGCAGAGTCGATGGTTATTTTTGCACCCATACTCCAATTTGGATGATTGAGAGCCTCATTAACTGTTACACTCTTTAAGTCTTCGACTGTTTTGCCAAAGAACGGGCCGCCGGATGCTGTAAGAATGAGCTTTTTAAGCATTTTCTTTTCAGGCATTCCCTGCAGACATTGGAAGATAGCGGAATGTTCACTGTCAACGGGAAGAAGCTTCACACCGTTCTTCTTTACCGCATCACATACAAGCTTACCGCCTGTTACAAGCGTTTCCTTGTTTGCGAAAGCAATATCTTTTTTAGCGTTTGCCGCTGCAAGTGTAGGCTTTAAGCCTACCATTCCGACAACCGAATTTACAACAAGGTCGGCATTCTCAAGCGTTGCCGCCTCAATAAGTCCTTCCATACCGCTTAAAACTCGGGTGTTTGTATCTTTTATATTATCTTTGAATTCTTTGGCTTTTTCTTCGTTAAAAACTACTGCAAGTTCAGGTTTGTATTTTCTTACCTGTTCTTCAAGCAGCTTTATATTTGTTGACGCCGTGAGTGCGGAAACTTTTAAATTAAGTTTATCTGCAACATCAAGCGTCTGAGTTCCGATTGAACCCGTCGATCCGAGAATTGAAAGTGAATTTACCATTTTAGTTTACCCCACTGTTATGAAAGGTATGAATTGATTGATTGCCACAAGAACAGGGGCAGTAAATATTATGCTGTCAAACCTGTCAAGCATTCCGCCGTGACCGGGGAAAATTGAACCGTAGTCCTTGATTCCGTAATTTCTTTTGATGAGTGAAAAGCTTAAATCACCAAGAATGGAAACAGGAGCGTCAATTACACCGAGAAGAATCAATGCCCAAAAGTTAATGTTAGCATCAGGCATAACACAAAAATGAAATATAAGACCTATAATTACTGATGTGAGGTCACAGAAAAGTATTCCGCCGATTGCGCCCTCAACAGTCTTTTTAGGGCTGATTTTCGGACAAAGTTTGTGCTTGCCGAACGATGCTCCGATAAAAAAGCCGCCTGCATCTGCCATCCACGGTAATGCGAAAATACATATATAGCAGAAAGTAATTGATACAGATGATGCGCAGGCAATCGGTACGGCACTCATTCCAAAAGAAATTAAAAAAGTTCCGAACACTGAATATGCAACATCGGCATAGTTTGTCTTTTCGTGTTTAAAAATCATTACGGCAAAGACTGTCAGTATAAAAGCAAAAATCAAAACATACAGATACTTTGTCGTAACTAAAACCGAAAGCAGAAAAGCAAACAGCATACAAGGTATTGAAAGGTGAAATTTATAAAGCATCTTTCTTGCATGAAGATACTCGCCTATCATAAATGCCGAGAATGCTCCTATGACTATGCCTACAAATGGGTGCCAAAGTTCCGAAACAAACAGAACAATCAGCAGTATTGGTATTCCTATTACGGCTGTCAGCAGCCGTGGCTTGAGGGATTTCATTTTATATCAACTCTCATCAGACTCCACCGTATCTTCTGTTTCTGGAGGAGTATATTTTTAACGCTTCGTCAAGGTCTGATTTCTGAAAATCAGGCCAAAGCTTGTTCATTATAACAAATTCCGTGTAGGCTGACTGCCACAAAAGGAAATTTGAAATTCTGTATTCACCGCTCGGTCTGATAATAAGGTCGGGATCGGGCTGACCTGCGGTATAAAGATAATTTGAAAAAAGATTTTCTGTTATGTCATCGGAAGAAATTTTTCCGTTTCTGACATCCTCGGAAATGTTTCTAACGGCTCTGACAATTTCGTCACGACTGCCGTAATTCATAGCTATATTGAGGACCATACCGTCACGGTCTTTTGAGCTCTCCTCGTTTTCAATCATAAGCTCACGAAGCTCGTCATTAAAACCCGACTTGTCACCGATGAATTTTACCACAATACTGTCATCCTTAAAATCTTCAAGTGCTTCATTAAGATATGATTTAAAAAGCGACATTAGTGCATCAACTTCCTCCTGCGGTCTTTTCCAGTTTTCGGTTGAAAAAGCATATACGGTAAGGTACTTTATTCCGACATCGGAACAGTATCTTGTTATGGTTCTGAAAGTTTTAGCACCCTGACGGTGACCTGCTTTTCTCGGAAGTCCTCTTTTCTTTGCCCAACGGCCGTTGCCGTCCATAATAATTCCGATATGTGAAGGCAGATTGAGGTCTGTAACCCCAACCTGCTCATCTTTTTTCTTTGAGAAAAAAGCCATATTACATCTCCAAAATTTCTTTCTGCTTTACTGCAGAAATGCTCTCAACTTCTTTGACATACTTATCTGTAAGATCCTGAGCTTTCTTTTCGCCCTGCTTGAGATCGTCCTCTGTAAGCTCGCCGTCCTTCTTCATAGCTTTAAGCTTGTCGATAAGTTCGCGGCGGACATTACGAATCTGAATCTTTGTTTCCTCAGCAATCTTCTGAACATCTTTTACGATTTCTTTTCTTCTGTCCTCTGTGAGAGGCGGGAAAATAAGACGAATAATCTTACCGTCATTCTGTGGGTTGATGCCGATATCGGAAGTCTGGATAGCCTTTTCAATCTGTCTTAATACAGACGCATCCCATGGCTGAATGGTAAGAGTTCTTGCCTCTGTAACAGATACTGCGGCAAGCTGATTTACGGGTGTGGGTGCGCCGTAATAGTCAACCTTTACCTTATCAAGAACTGCGGGATTTGCTCTGCCTGCTCTGATTTCTGAAAATTCCGTGCGCATATGCTCAAGTCGTCTGTCCATACTTTCGCCGGCTTTTTTTAACTGTGTCTGCATATTTATGCCTCCTGTGTAATAATTATTGTTAAAAAGTCAGTAAATAATTCAAATTAATTGTTGGCTGTTACGATTGTACCGATGTTTTCACCGCATACAGCTTTGTAGATATTTTCGGGATCTTCAATACTGAATACAAGAATCGGAAGATTATTGTCCTTGCAAAGCGATGCCGCTGTGCTGTCCATAACAGCGAGATCCTTGTTAAGAACATCATGGAAAGAAATTGTATCGTATTTCTTTGCATTTGGGTTTTTCTTGGGATCGCTGTCATATACACCGTCAACCATAGTAGCCTTCATTACGATATCAGCCTCAATTTCTGCCGCACGAAGAGCCGCTGCTGTGTCTGTGCTGAAGAACGGGTTGCCTGTTCCGCAACCGAATACTACTACTCTGCCCTTCTGAAGGTGAAGAACTGCTTTGTTTCTGATGTACGGCTCTGCAATCTGATGCATAGCGATAGCTGTCTGTACACGAACATTAACTCCAAGCTGTTCGAGTGCATCACAAACACCGAGTGCATTGATTGTTGTTGCAAGCATACCCATATGGTCGGCTCTTGTTCTGTCCATTTCGCCTGAGCTTCTGCCACGCCAGAAGTTGCCGCCGCCTACTACGATGCCGACTTCTACGCCTGCGTCAACACATTCTTTAATAGGCTTGCAGATTTTGAGAACAGTTTCAAAATCAATTCCGTGTTTCATTTCGCCTGCAAGTGATTCGCCTGAAAGTTTTAATAATACTCTTTTATATTTTGGTTTCATACATAACACCCCATGGTAATTTATAATTACTAATATAATACAATATCTTGTAGGGTTTGTAAAGGTTTAGTGGCAGTTTTTTGAATAAATAACCGAAAGCTGAATGGTTATGTCATATGAAATGCTAAAAAATTATTAAAAATAACCGTAAATGCACTGTATGTGCTAACTCTTCACTGTAAATCCGTTGACAACAAATCTTGCCATACGATACAATTATATATATGAAAAACAACACCTTTTATTAAGAAAAACAGGTCAAAAAAATAACGCTGAACCTAAAATAAAGTTCAGCGTTTATGGCGGAGAGAAGGGGATTCGAACCCCTGATACGGTGTTCACCGTATACATGATTTCCAATCATGCTCCTTCGGCCAGCTCGGACATCTCTCCAAACGACCTGTTTATTATATCAAATGAAATCAGAAAAATCAAGTGAGATTTTGAAATATTTTAATTTTATGTGGCGAACTATGAAAAAACTATTTTCCATTATTTTAATTTTGGTAGCTTTATTGCAAATATCTTTAACAAGTGCATTTGCAACTGCAAGCATAAGTTTTGAAATGCAGAATGCAGATATGAAGCCGAACAGACTGTTCAGTGTTGCTCTTTCCGCAAATTCCGGCAATCGACTTTCTGCCGCAACATTTGAATTTACATATGATCCCGATTATATCGAATTCAGAAAGGTTAAGGCAGTGAATAACGGCTCAAAAATTCAGGTCAACAAGAAAAGCGGCAAGGTTAAAGTTGTTTTTCTTAATTCTGAAGGACAAAATATTTCGGGCGGAAACGATGTCTTAACGCTTGATTTCAAAACAATAAAAGAAGGTACTGCGTATATTGACTACACGGTGAATCAATGTGTTGATTCCGATGTGAACTTTATGGATGTTGGAAGTTGCACTGCATCGTGTATCAGAATATATAAAAATGCATCGGGAACGGTTAGCGGCGGAAGTTCCTCGTCAAGCAATAAAAACAGCACGCAAGCTACAGGAAAGGGCGGTAAAAGTAAACACCCGACCGAGCCTACAACTGTTAATGCCTCAGATGACGAATATATTGATTACAATCCCATTAAAGATAGGCAAATAAAATTTTTTCTTGCCGGCATGGGCATAACTGCGGGATGCTTGGCTATATTGGCTGTTGCATATGCAATCGGTAAAAAATCAGCTCAGAAGAAAGCTGAAAAAGAGAAAAATCACAATGACAATACTCTTGAAAACAAGACTTCCGATGATTGATTCGGGAGTCTTTTACTTTGCCTTTCTTCCCTGCGTGATATCACGCTTTGCAAATTCACGGTTGATTGAGTTTAAAACACGCTTTTTGTCGGCACTCCACATGGGTGCAACGAGCAGTTTTTTATCCCCGTCACCTGTTAAACGGTGAATTACAACATTTTCAGGCAACACTTCAACGCAATCGCAAAGAATATCAATATAATCTTCCATTGAAAGCACATCAAATTTTCCGCTTTCATAGTCATCACATAAGTCTGTGTTTTTTAAAACATGCAATAATTGCAGTTTGATTCCGTCGGTTTTACTGCCTGCATATTTTACAGATTCAAGCATCATTTCTTTAGATTCGCTCGGAAGTCCCAAAATAATGTGTGTAATTACATTGATTCCGATTTTATGAAGATTTTCTGTAGCTGAGTCATAAACGGATAGCGGATACATTCTTCTTATATAATCTGCCGATTTTTCATGAATGGTCTGCAATCCGAGTTCTACCCAGACAGGTTTTATCTTGTTCAGTTTTTCAAGAAGACCTAACACATTATTTCCCAGGCAATCGGGACGGGTTGCAATTGAAAGGGCAACAATGTCGGGTTCTGAAATTGCATCTGCAAATATTTTTTCAAGATATTCAACAGGCGCATAGGTATTTGTGAACGGCTGAAAGTATGCAATAAACTTTTTACAGTCGGATTTCTTTTTTATTCGCAGTTTAGCCTGATCGATTTGTCCGTGAACAGGAAGAAGTGCATCGGAGGCAAATTCTCCGGAGCCTCCCCTGCTGCAAAAAATACAGCCCCTTGTTCCGAGGGTTCCATCACGATTCGGACAGGTCATATTACCGTTCAGCGAAATTTTGTACACCTTTTCACCGAATGTATTTTTGAGATACTTATTAAGGGAGTAGTAATTCATAATAAAACACCTGATAAATTAAAAAGGTCGGCAGAAAAGCCGACCTTTGTGTCTTTCGACATATTAGAGAGGAAATCTATGAAAAGTTCTTGTAAGCATTATCTATGTGAAGTTAAAGTGTTTTTTTGTTTATCTTTAACTTACAATCATATAATAACTGTCTTATGTGACAGAAAATTGAACGCTTGTGTAAAGTAATGTGAAAGTTTAAAAAGATTATGAGAACTTTCTGATATATTCAAGAAACTTTGCATAGAGCTTGTCCTCAAGCTCTTCAAGATTATCATCTATACCGCCGTTAAAAAACATTTTATTGTGCTTTGAAAGTGAAAGGTATGCACCAATCATACTCTTTCTGACTTCATCCTGCAAATCCTCTCCGAGTTCATTGCCGCAGGAAAGTCCGAGATAGATGTTGCCGTCAACAAGCTGTGACGCAACAGCTGCATTTTTCAGTTCAAAAGAATTGAATTTGCCAAGTCCGGTTGCAAACTCACGGAGCGAGAACTCCTCTTCACCTTTCTTGTATTTTTTTTGTTTTTCTGAAATTTCATTTTCACAGACTTCAAGCGAAAAGTTTCCGCCGGTAATATATTCGTGCATATAATCCGGATTTGTAGCAAGGACATTGTAAAGTCGCATTGAGTTCACGGCTGTTTCAAGACAGGAAAATGATGCAAACTGCATATTGCTGTCATTCAGCTTGATGAAACTGTACATATTCTGAAAAACAGACTTGTTGACTACAAGCAAAACAAGTCTTTCGCTCTCACGCACATCTGACAAAAGAGGGCTTGTCAGGTACGACATGGTGAACTTATACGACTTATTTACATATTCACTCAATAAATCCAAAAATCCGTTTAAAAAATCGTTTTCTCTTATTGTAAATTCAAACATATATTCACCTATCTAAATAATTCCATATCTGCGTTGTAGAGGTCATTTCTTGTGATGTCGGTATCACAGGAAACCAAAAAACGGTTTTCAAAAGCCGATATAAGCAGATTCGGGTTTACATTGTCGGAGCTGCCTGCCGACAAAACAACATCAAGTTCTGCAAAGTCGAACTTATCGGTTACTGCAAAGCTCTTTATACCCTGTTTTATGTCAACGGTTTTTATGCCTTTTTTAGATTTCTTTTCAATTTCAATACTTTCGCTTGCAAGCAGTTCTTTAAACTGTTCGCATATTGTATGGGAATTTTCGCTGTCACAGGAAATCTTGATTGTAAATGATGCAAAAGCAATCTTTCCGGCTTTCATAACGGGTTCCGTCACATCAAACACACGAAGTCCTCTGGGCAGACAATCGTTAAGCCTTGAGATGATTTCTTCAAACGGAAAGCTTTCATCCTCAAGCTTGACATCCATACATTCGTTTACACCTCTGAAACCAAGCGAAAGAGGCAACGGGAATGTTGCAAACGGATGCGGGTTAAATCCTTCTGTATGCCAGATAGGGATTTTGCTCTTGTGCAATGCACGGAGCATACATCGATTGAGGTCAAGGTGCGAAATATAGCGACATTCAAAATCTTTTTTAAACCATATTCTTACGCTTTTCAAAACACACACCCTTTCCGTATTTAGCCGCACCGCAGTTGTTGCATTTCAGTCTGCAATGCGGTGTTGTTGTATCTGCGTACGCTTTTTTACATTCTCTGATAAGGAAATCCTTAGTTACACCGTAGTCAATATGATCCCACGGAAGAATTTCGTCAAAACTTCTGCGTCTGTTTGCATAAAATGACGGGTCAACACCGCATTCATCAAAGAGTTCAAGCCACTTTTCAAGGCTGAAACAATCATTCCAGCCGTCAAAATGAAAACCTCTTTCACATGCAAGCTCCATAACCTTACAAAGTTTTCTGTCACCCCTTGCAAATACTGCTTCAAGATAGCTTGTATCGGCATCGTGATAGTTAAACTGAATTTTTCTTGTTGTAATACTGTCCTTGATGTGCTGTTGCTTTTCATGAAGGACTGGAATTGTGTCCTGCGGTTCCCATTGGAACGGTGTGAACGGTTTTGGCACAAAAGAGGATGCAGACACGGTTACACGCACCGACTTACCCTTTGGCTTGTCGGGACATTTGTAATATGCATCAACTACAGACTGACCAAGGCCGGCAATTGCGGCGACATCGTCCATTGTTTCGGTAGGCAGACCAATCATAAAATAGAGTTTTACCGTAGTCCAGCCGCCTGCAAATGCAGTTGTGCAAGTCTGCAAAAGTTCATCTTCACGAACATTTTTATTGATAACATCACGCATACGCTGACTGCCTGCCTCCGGAGCAAAGGTAAGTCCGCTCTTGCGTACGGTTTTAATCTTATTCATAATGTCATCTGTAAAGCCGTCAACACGCAGTGACGGAAGTGAAATGCTGACTTTTTCGTCTTTGCTCCACTCATTTAGCTTGTCAAGCAACGGCACAATCTGACTGTAGTCACTTGAACTGAGTGAAGATAGCGAAACTTCATCGTAACCCGTGTTATCACATAATGCTCTGCATTGTTTATTTATAGTTTCGGGAGATTTTTCACGGACGGGACGGTAAATCATGCCCGCCTGACAGAAACGACAGCCTCTTATACAGCCACGGAAAATTTCCTGAACCGCTCTGTCATGAACTATCTCAACGAGCGGAACTACAAAATTATCAGGATAGAACGACTTGTCCATATCAAGCATAATACGCTTGTGGATTTTAGCGGGAGCATCTCCTTTTGGAGTGAATGACTTGATTGTGCCGTCCTCGTTATATGTTACATCATAGAGTGCAGGAACATATACACCCTCAATTTTAGATGAGAGTTCAAGAAACTCCTGTTTTGATTTACCCTCGGCTCTGCACTTCCTGAAAAGCTCAATAACCTCAAGGTCAACCTCTTCACCCTCACCGATGAAGAAAATATCGACAAAATCTGCAATCGGCTCGGGGTTGCAGGCACACGGTCCGCCTGCAACTACTATGTTTTTAAGTTCTTTTCTGTCACAGCTTTTAATCGGCACACCCGAAAGTCTGAGCATATTGAGCATATTTGTAAAGCTGAGTTCATACTGGAGAGTGAAACCGATAAAGTCAAAATCGAACACGGGATCTCCGCTTTCAAGCGCATAAAGCGGAATATTGTGTTTTATCATCTCTTCTTCCATATCAACCCATGGGGCAAAAACTCTTTCGCACCAAATGTGCGGCACAGCGTTCATAAGGCTGTAAAGAATTTTCATTCCGAGATGGGACATACCTACTTCATAGGTATCGGGAAAGCAGAAGGCAAATCTGCAATCTATTTTCTTTTTATCCTTGATTACTTCGTTGAGTTCACCGCCGACATATCTTCCCGGCTTTTGAACTTTCAGAAGTAATTTTTCAACTTCTTTGCTGACCATAGAAATCCTCCGTCAGTAGTACCTGTTGTTTTTACATAAAAGTGACGCAATGAGATACGCACACACAAACAACAGCGAAAAATTATATTTTGAATTTAGCAAAACCATAAAGCCGAGTACCGTCAGCGGAAAAAGGATTATAACAGCAGTTATATTTATGATTTTTTCGGCTGATTTTTCCGAGAATTTTCTGCGCAGAATAACATACATAAGCTGTCCGCCGTCAAGCGACATAACCGGCAGCATATTAAAAAGTCCCGTGCAAAGGTTCGCCAAGGCAATCGGCAATAAAAATTCACTATTATATAAGTATAACAGATAAAACAGAATAAAACAAATGAAATTGACTAAAGGTCCGAAAAAAATTATAAAAATGTTCTGACGGGTTGTGTTTAACTGCCTTGAAGAGTTGGTAATCTTGATTTCAAACAGCGAAATTTTGATTTTATCAGGCGGAGATTTGCAAATGAGCATTGCAAAAAGATGACCGCACTCATGAATAATCACAGCCATAACGCAACATAGAAATCCTAAAAATATATTCAGTATCACACATATTGCTCCAAGACAAACGAGTGAATACGAAACCGTAAAATCAATGCTCAGCAGACGAAACTTCATCGCTTGTTGCAGTAAACATGTTTGATAAATCTATTTTATTATCGCCCGTATCAAAAACAACGGATTTTTCAAGGTTTGAATAGTACCATTCCCGTGTTGCAGCATAGACCTCACCGCCGAATAAATTAAGCAAAAAAGCCGCAAGAGCTATAAGGATACAACACACAAGCTGAATCGTTATCACAAGCTGTTTCGGAGAATTTTTCTTTTCATCACTATTTTCAGCCGATAAAGAGTTCACATCCTCCTCATCTGAATCAAGCTCCTCCGATACCTTCGGGTATTCCGAATATGAAACAGATTTCCAGTCATCGTCATATGTAATGGTATTTCTGTTATCATTATTTTCTGTCAAAAAAATCACCTCAATGCAATATATGCAATGAGGTGAACAAATTTAACTGCGTCATTCAATCTTTTGGTCAAGGCTTTTGAAATCGCCTTTTGTAAGGTTGACAAAAAATGCAATTGCAAGCATTAACGAGAAAAATTCCGCAATCGGGAAAGCATACCATACGGCTGTATAATCAAACACCATAGAAAGCACCCACGCAATCGGAAGAATGAGTACAAGCTGACGGCAGAATGACATAATAAGACTGCGCAGTCCCTTTCCGACCGCCTGAAAAAGTGTTGTAAAGATAATGCCGGCAGCAGCAGGAATAAAGCAAAGGCTTATGATTCTGAATGCAGGGACACCGATATCCATAATATCCTGTGTGCCACCAAACATAGCAATAAGCTGTTCGGGGATTGTCCACATAAGAATTGTGCCGACCGCCATAATAATTACGCCAATGATGATGCCGCGCTTTAAAGCGGAATACATTCTCTTTTTCTTTCTTGCACCGTAGTTATAACCGATAATCGGCATTACGCCCTGATTGAGTCCGAAACAAGGCATAAATACAAAGCTCTGTAATTTATAATATATACCGAGAACAGTAACGGCAGCCTCCGAAACAGCAAGAATTGCATTGAGTCCGATAATCATAACGGAACCTATTGACTGCATAATTACAGACGGAAAGCCTACAACATAAATAGATTTCAATGTGGAACCATTCAATTTGAAATGTTTGAACGAAACTTTAACTTCGTTATTCTTAAAGAAAAGAATGCAAAGGCAGAAAACCATACCGCAGAATTGACCGAATACAGTAGCAATTGCCGCACCGAGAACGCCCATTTCAGGGAAAATTCCTATACCGAAAATCAGGAGCGGGTCAAAAATAATATTTACAATTGCACCGAAAAGCTGGGATAACATCGGGAATATCATATTGCCTGTTGCCTGAAGCGTTTTTTCAACCATAATCTGTACAATTGAAAAGAACGAGAAGCAAAGTACAACCGTCAGATACTGGATTCCGTAATTTACAATAGCCTCATTCTGCGTGTACATTGCCATAAACGGGCGAACCGCAAAAAGTCCGAGCAATAAAAATATTACATAATTAAAAATACAGGTTACAAAACCGTGAGTTGCTCCGTCGTTTGCCTGAACAAAATTTTTCTCACCTAATTTTCTTGAAACAAACGAGTTTACACCGACTGCCGTACCGGCTGCAAACGCAATCAAAAGCATTTGCAGAGGATACGCAAGCGAAGTTGCGGTCAGTCCGTCTGCGTCATAGTTGCCGATAAAAATACTGTCAACAACATTATACATTGCCTGAATTGTCATTGAAAAAATTGCAGGCAGACTCATTGTTAGAATTAGCCTTGTCATTGGCATAGTTCCCATTTTGTTTTCATGGGGCTTTACTGAATTTTCCATATTTCCCATACTGATTCCTTTCTTATTCGCATACATATAGTTAGTTGATCTTTCGTATCTTCCTGTAAATCCAAAATGCAACAAGCATTACAGCCGTACCAAGCAACACACCGAAAAAGTCAATCCACATATCGCTCACCTGTCCCGATCTTCCCTCAATTCCAAGCTGAATTGTTTCATCAACAAAACAGGTAAACAGTCCGATAGAAACGGTGTAGGGTACAAATTTTATCGGCTTGATTCGGTCAAATGAATAGGCACATGAACAGAGCAATGCTCCCAGAACGGTATATTCCGTAAAATGAGCAATCTTTCTGATTATGTGGTCCGAAAGATTCGGATCGATTCCGAAAAATTTCAAAATTACTGTGACAAAATCAAGGACGCTTTCACTCTCTTGTGCCGACTCAACTGACGGCATTGAAGAATGAATAAACGCAAATGCAATCACTGACGCGGTCAAAACAAACATAATTATTCTGAATCGCATTGAACAGGAATTCGTTTTCATCAAATCACTCCATAATATATTTTACATATTATTCAGTCAATGTCAACTTTTGAATAATTATTTATCATAATGTACAAATAAATCAAATTTTAAGGCTTTATTATGGAAGATTTTATCTTGCTCAAATATTGAAAAAAACTTTTAAATCTGTTATACTTATCAGGTATTGGCAAAATATAATTTCTAAGGAGCAAATATGTGGTATTTAATAGTATTTTTTATTTCAATGGTTCCGATAGTAGAAATCAGAGGTGCTGTGCCTGTTGCGGTTGCAAATGACTTAAATCTTTTTTGGACATATGTAATCTGCATTTTAGGCAATATGCTCCCGGTTCCGATTATCTACCTCTTTGCAAGAAAGGTTCTTGTTTGGGGTTCTGACAAGAAGTTTATCGGCAGATTCTTTTCTTTCTGTCTTGAAAAAGGCGAAAAAGGCGGCAGAAAACTTGAGGCAAAAGCAGGCAACGGAATGTTTGTTGCACTTATGCTTTTCGTAGGCATCCCTCTTCCCGGCACAGGCGCATGGACAGGAACACTTGCGGCAAGTATTCTTGACCTCGGATTTAAGAAAAGCGTTATAGCCGTTATGTGCGGTGTTGTTATCGCAGGCATTATAATGGGTATCGGTTCGGTACTTGTAGCAAACGGAATCAACTTTATTTTTGCTCCGTAAATAATTTTGGGCAGCACATCGCTGCCCTTATTTTTTGGTGAATTTATAAAATGGAAAAGAAAAATATATATGATGCAATTATAATCGGCGGCGGTGCATCGGGACTTATGTGTGCAATCACAGCAAAGAAACATGACCGTTCAAAGAAAATTGCAATAATCGAAAAAAACGACAGATTAGGCAAAAAGCTGATGTCAACAGGCAACGGCAGATGTAACCTGACAAATCACTGTATATCTCCCGATAAATATGTCGGTTCTTTCAAAAAGCAGAGTAAAAAAATTTTTGAAAGATTCAGCGGTGATGAGATGGCGAATATTTTTAAAAACTTAGGTCTTTTAAGTTTTTACGATAACGAGGGCAGATATTACCCGATAAGCAAACACGCCGCATCTGTTCTGGATGTTCTGCGCTTACAGGTTGAAACACTCGGAATAGATGTTTTCACAAAACAGAATGTCAATTCTATAAAAAAAGTTTCAAACGGTTTTAAAATTTCGTCTGATGACAGCGAAAAAAAGTACGATTTCATATGTAACAAGCTTGTGATTGCAAACGGTTCAAAAGCCGCACCTAAGCTTGGCGGAAACGCAAGTGCAATTGATTATCTTAAAAATTTCGGTCATAAGGTTGTTTCGTTCTCCCCTGCTTTATGCCCTGTTAAGGTTAAAAGCGATGTTCTGAAAATATTAAAAGGTCTGAGAGTTACGGGCAAGGCACAGTTATACGGTGAACACGGTCGATTAATCAAGGAAGAAACAGGCGAAATTCAATTTACCGAGAATTCGCTGTCGGGAATTTGCGTATTCAATCTTTCATTGTTTGCTAAACCGAACGACAAAATAGTGCTTGATTTATTGCCCGATTATTCGGAAAATGAGCTGATTAAAATAATCAGACAACATATATCATTGTTTTCTGATTTGCCGTGTGAACAGCTTTTGACAGGAATTTTTCAGAAGAGAATCGGACAGGCAATTCTGAAAATCAGCCGAGTTGATTTGTCAAAGATTTGTTCCAATCTTTCAAAGGACGAAGTATCAGGAATTTGCAAAACAATAAAATCGATGTCATTTACAGTAAGCGGAAAAGAAGATTTCTCACACGCACAATGTGCTTTGGGCGGTGTTTTAGGCAAAGAAATTGACGAAAACACTATGATGAGTAAAATTGTGAAAAATCTTTTTATATGCGGTGAGGCGATTGACCTTTGCGGTGAATGCGGAGGATTTAATCTTCATTTTGCATTTGCCGGCGGAATTATTGCAGGAGAAAATTTATGATCAGAGTGAACAATATACATTTAAGCCTTGACTACGATGATAAATCGGTTCGCAAGGCAGTTGCCAAACAGCTGAGGATTGAAGAAAAATCCATAAAAAGCTGTAAGATTTTTCGCAGATCGGTTGACGCAAGAAAAAAGGATAATATCTACTTTCTTACAACCGTTGACGCTGAACTTAATATCAACGAGGATAAAGTCTGCAAAAAGTGCGGTAACGCTCAAATTGCGAGAAAGTATGAATATAATCAGATGAAATTTGGCAATGCGCCCTCCCCCATTGTTGTCGGAGCAGGTCCGGCTGGATTGTTTGCGGCACTTATTCTGGCAAGAAGCGGTGCAAAGCCAATTCTTATTGAAAGAGGTCGTGATGTTGACAGGCGAACTGCCGATGTGAACAGGTTCTGGACAAGCGGTAAGCTTGATACAACTTCAAATGTTCAGTTTGGCGAAGGCGGTGCGGGAACATTCTCTGACGGCAAACTGAATTCAGGTACAAAAGATATAAGACAACGCAAGGTGCTTGAAGAATTTGTGAGCCACGGCGCACCTGATGAAATTCTCTATAACGCAAAGCCGCATATCGGAACAGATATGCTAAAAGGAACAATAAAAAATATCCGCAACGAAATTATTGAACTCGGCGGAAGGGTTATGTTTGAAACGAAGCTTGTTTCAATGGCTTTTAGTGATAACAAGCTGAAAGCTATAACCGTTGAAACCAAAAACGGCAATGAAATTATAGAAACAGACAATGTTATTCTTGCAATCGGTCACAGTGCAAGGGATACTTTTGAGATGCTTTATGATTTAAAGTTGCCGATTGAGGCAAAGCCTTTCTCGGTAGGAGCAAGAATTGAACATATTCGTGAGAACATAGACAGGGCACAATACGGCAGGTTTGCGGGCAGTAAAAAACTCGGCTCGGCAAATTATAAGCTAAGTACACACCTTGATAACGGACGGGGTGTGTATACATTTTGTATGTGTCCCGGCGGCAAGGTTGTCAATGCATCAAGCGAAGAAAACAGACTTTGCACCAATGGTATGAGTGAATTTGCTCGAAATGCCGAAAATTCAAATTCAGCGTTGCTTGTAGGAATAAACCCGGATGATTATGAATCCGACCATCCGCTTGCCGGAATGTATTTGCAGAGAAAGCTTGAATCAAAAGCATTCGTTGCCGGCGGTGAAAATTATAATGCACCTATACAAAGAGTTGACGATTTTCTTAATAACAGGAAATCCACACATCTCGGTGATGTAAAGCCAAGTATCGGTCCGAATTATGAGTTTTCAAATCTGAACGAGATTTTGCCTGAATATGTCAGCACTTCAATGGCTCAGGGCATTGTGAAAATGGGCAGAATGTTACACGGATTTGATGACGGTGACGCTGTTTTGACCGGCGTTGAGAGCAGAAGCTCTTCCCCAGTCAGAATCATGAGAAAGACAGATACGCTCGAAAGTGTACTTATTGAAGGACTGTATCCGTGCGGTGAAGGTGCAGGCTATGCAGGCGGAATTATCTCCGCCGCAGTTGACGGCATTAAATGTGCCGAAAAAATTATAGAAAAATCGAATAAATAAACCTCCGAAATCAATCGGATTGTGAAACGCCCCCTAAAGGTCAGAGCAAAAATCTGACTTTTAGGGGGCAATCATTTTTTACAGGCGGTTTATTTAGTATTGTGATTTAAACAAATAACAGTACCGCCCCGACAGTAAAAATCAAAACAGCAAAATGTGCTTGATTGTGCGGGGCGGCTCTTAGATAAACTTGTTAAATTTTACTTGGAGTATTTACTCCACTGTCCGTTTGAGTAAATCATATTTACATCGGGGATTTTTAAGTCACCTGTCTGTGCTGAACCGTTATTGAATATAGCATATTCTGCACCATTCGGAAGTTCAAATCTGTATGTGTTATTACCTATACTTTCCATAGCCTTGCCGGGCCAGCTCATATAAGTCGAATCTGTTGAACTCCATGCATAGACATTTACTGTTGACCAGTTTTCCGTATTATTGAAATAAACATAATTCTTCGTCTGAATTGAAGTCGGTTCAGTTGTTGGCTCTGTGACATTTGTTGTAGGCTGGGCGGGTGCAACATTTTCTGTGTAAGTACCGCAGTATGAGTCTTCAACAATAAGCTTAACGATATAAGCCTGAATCATAGTTGCGTCTTTTACAGAAATAACAGAATCCTTGTCTACATCTGCCGCAATGAGAGCCTCATCGCTTAAAGTCGATATGTTAACAATGTATCTTTGAACCTCTGTTGAATCACAGACTGTAAATGTTCCGTTTAAATCAACATCACCGATAAGAATTCTGTTTGAAGGCTCTGTTACCGGCTGAGTTGTAGACGGCTGTGTTGTAGCAGGCTGAGTTGTGGTAGGCTGAGTTGCGATTGTAGTAGGACGGACTGTCGTGGAAGGAGCTGTTGTCGGCTGAGTGGGTTTTACAGTCGAATAGTTCTGCCAAGAACCGTTGCTGTAAATTTTATTACCGTCTGCAATCCTGAGGTCATCTGTCTGACTGTCACCGTTGTTGAAGATTACATATTTTGCACCGTCAGGCACTTCAATATCAAAAATATTATTACCCTTGTCGGTCATTTTCTTGCCCGGCCACGATGTCATTTCTTTATTATCATCACTCCAGAAATATGCATTGACCTTAGACCACTTGGTTGATGAGTTATCATAAGCAACAACCTTTACGGCATTCGGGTCTACTTTTGTATATGTATATGTTTCCGGATCGGATGTTGTCTTGCCGTCGCTTGCTTTTACTGTTACTGTGGTTACAGTATCGTAAGCAAGGTTAGTACCGATTGTAATTTGCTGACCGTTTGTGTAGTTTACAAATGCACCGTCATCAATTGAATACTGAGCATTTTTTGCATTCTTGCAATTGAGCGTAAGTGTGAGCTCATCTGTATTGTAGTTTGTTGAACCCGGAGTTACTGACGCTGAAGGTCCTTCGGGTTCGGCATCATAGACTACTGCAATACCTGATGAACCTATTGTACCTGAAATGGTGCTTGATGTAATTGTAAATGTATTGCCTGAAACAGCGTCTGTGTATGTACCCGGTTTTGCGTAACCGCCGCCGTTTTCTACCGATACCTCGCCGCTTCCGCTGCCTTTTACGATAACAGCACCGCCGTCTTTACGGGTAATTACAGAACAACCGTCTGACACGGTGTAGTAATCGGCTTTGCCGTCCATTGCATTATGGAACTTATTGATTTGGGCAACCTCACTGCTGGTGTAATGAGTTGAACCTTTTTCTCCCATTTTGATACTTTCTTTGTTGGTTGAAGAAGGACGGGAAAAATAAAGAGCAGTAACTTTATTACGGCTTGCCGCAACCGCATAGGCACGGTCAATAACATTCTGACTCATTTCATTTGAAAAGCCCCAGTCTTTGTTGTTTGACCATGTATCATGGCTTTCACCCCAATAAAGAAGCTTATCGTTTGAAATGCCTTTTTCACTCCAGTTTCCGCTTGAAGTAGGAGCTTTGCCCGAATTAAACGAATCACGGAGTTCTTTACCGTAGTTACTGTCTGTGACAGAAATATAATCGGTATACTCTTTCATAATGTCTTCATTGCCTGTCGAACGGTCATCAGGACCACCGAGAATTTCGCCGTAGTTATAAAGACCGTACTGTGTTACCGATTTCCAGAAATCGTCGCCCTCGCTCGGAACGCCAATGTGTTTTGCAGCGTCCCAACGAAGTCCGTCAACACCTACCGACTTGAGTTCCTGAACATAGTTGCAGACTTTTTGCTGAACATATGGATTTTCGGTTGCAATGTCCGGCATACCAATCGAGCCGTGTGTTACCTGCCAACGGTTTTTCCAGTCAATACCTCCGCCGAAGGTATGCCAATACTCGGATGGCTTTAAATCGTTGTCTATGTTGTTGTGATCGCCTCTCAAATGGTTAGCGACAACATCGACAATAATCTTAATCCCGTACTTTTCTGCCTCATCACAAAGCGACTGAAGTTCAGCCTTTGTGCCGACACCATTTGTTCCGATACTGAATGAAATTGGCTGATATAACCAATACCAAGTACCTGTTCCGTTTGGCTGTGCCGGAGAAGTCTGTATACTTGTAAATCCGGCTTTTGCAATTTTAGGCAATTCAGCCTTAATATCGTTATAAGTCCAGTCAAAACAATGTAAAATTACACCGTCCTGAATATTATCTTTGAGTTTGTACTTATTAGCCGATACGGTTGGTGAGCTTTCTGCCGCCTGAACACCGAATGAACCGGATACAAAGGCAGATAGGCTTGCCGACAGGATGCTCACGCTCAATATTGCGCTGAGTATTTTTGATTTTGTTTTCAAATTTTTACACACCTTTCAAATTAATTTCAAAACTCTACTATGTGTCGAATTCGACAATAATATTAAAGCACCCATAAAAGGTGCCCTAATATGCGACTGTGTCTGTAAGCCGGGTTTTGTCGTGAACAGCCATCTATCTTGGCAGACCGTTACCGAATCTGCTCGATGCCACCTCCTAAGGACACGCCGAGCAAGCGTATAATGTCCTACCACGGTGTTGCTTCAAATAGGGTTTACACGGCAGAGCAGTCTCCTGCCCTCCGGTGAGCTCTTACCTCACCTTTCCATCCTTACCATATAATGGCGGTAATTTTCTGTTGCACTATCCCTGGAGTCGCCTCCGGCGGCCGTTAGCCGTTATTATTGCTCTGTGAAGCCCGGACTTTCCTCGCACAGTACCTTTCGGCAGCTGCTCGCAGCTGTTCAACACACTCGCATATTTATTTTATACCTTTTTTGTACAAAAGTCAAATGAATTTTGTGATTTTTACTTGATATAACGGCTTTTTAGGGGTATAATGAGAGGGAATTAATTATAAGGAGTTACCGATATGGATATCAGAAAAGAATCACTCAAAAAACACTATGAGTGGAACGGTAAGATTGAAGTTGTTTCAAGAGTTCCGATTAACTCGGCTGAAGACCTCTCTCTTGCCTATACTCCGGGTGTTGCAGAACCGTGTCTTGAAATTCAGAAGGACTATGACAAGTCTTTTGAACTCACAAGAAGAAACAACCTTGTTGCCGTTGTAACCGACGGTACAGCTGTTCTCGGTCTTGGTGACATAGGTCCTGAGGCAGGTATGCCTGTTATGGAGGGCAAATGTGCGCTTTTTAAGGAATTCGGCGATGTTGACGCATTTCCCATTTGCGTAAGAAGTAAGGATGTTGACGAAATTGTAAACGCAATTTACCTTATCAGCGGTTCATTCGGCGGAATCAATCTTGAGGATATTGCCGCTCCGAGATGCTTTGAAATTGAAAAGAAGCTCAAAGAGAAGTGTGATATTCCGATTTTCCACGATGACCAGCACGGTACTGCCGTTATTGTTGCCGCAGGTCTTATCAACTCACTCAAGCTTGTTCACAAGAAGCTTGACGAAATCAAGGTTGTTATGAACGGTGCAGGTGCGGCAGGTATTGCAATTGCAAAGCACCTTCTTAATATGGGTGTAAAGGACATTACGCTTTGCGACAGTAAGGGCATTATCTGCAAGGGTGATCCGAGACTTAACGCTGTTAAACAGGAAATGGCTGAAATTACTAACCTTTCTCACCTTGAGGGCTCGCTTGCAGATGCAATGAAGGGTGCTGATGTATTCCTCGGAATTTCTGCCGCAGGTTGCGTAAGCGAAGAAATGGTTAAGTCAATGGCTAAGGATCCTATCCTTTTTGCTATGGCTAATCCGACTCCCGAGATTATGCCTGACATTGCTAAAAAGGCAGGTGCGGCTGTAGTCGGTACAGGCAGAAGTGACTTTCCTAACCAGATTAACAATGTACTCGCTTTTCCGGGTATTTTCAGAGGTGCTCTCGACTGCCGTGCAAGCGATATTAACGAAGAAATGAAAGTTGCCGCATCTTTTGCAATTGCTTCACTCGTGAGCGATGAAGAGCTTAATGCAGATTATATTCTTCCCGAGGCATTTGACAAGAGAATCGGCAAAACTGTTGCTGAGGCTGTTAAGAAGGCCGCTGTTGAGACAGGCGTTGCAAGAATCTGATAAGATTTGCAAATAAATATTTTAAGAGAAAGAAAAAGAGGAAAACAATGAAAAAGACAGTTACTTTATTGGTACTGATTTCAATGCTGTTCTCCACTGTTTTTCTGTTCACCGGATGCGGTGATTCATCGGTTAAGGAAATTAAGACTGCCGATGATATCAAAGGAGCATCCGTAGGTGTTCAGACAGGTACAACAGGCGATACTTTTGTATCTGACTATGAGGCTGACGGCACCAAGGTTATGCGTTACAGCAAGGGTGCCGACGCTATCGTAGCTCTTACACAGAATAAAATCGACTGTGTTGTAATTGACAGTGAACCGGCAAAGGAATTTGTAAAAGCAAATGCAGGACTAAAAATTCTTGATGAACCTTTTGCGGAAGAGCAGTATGCAATCTGCATTTCAAAGGAGAATCATGAACTCACCGAAAAAATCGACAAAGCTCTTGCAGAGCTTAAAGACGAGGGCGTTCTGGACAAAATCAAAAGCTATTACATAGAGGGTAATACCGATACTGTACCCTACGAATCACCTAAGGATATCAAGTATGACGGTGAACTTCATATGGCTACGAACGCTGCTTTTCCACCGTATGAATATGTTGAAGGCGGTAAAATTGTCGGTCTTGATCCGATGATGGCTACAGCAATCTGTGACAAGCTCGGTAAAAAACTTGTTATTGATGATATGGAATTTGATTCTGTTATCACTGCTGTTCAGACCGGCAAAGACGATTTCGGTATGGCTGGTATGACCGACACACCGGAAAGAAGAAAAAATATCGACTTTTCGACTTCATATGCAAACACAACTCAGGTTATTATCGTAAACGACAGTGCATCTGGCAGTTTGTTCGGCAATCTCGGTGAAAGCTTTAAAAACACATTCATCACAGATAACAGATGGCAGCAGCTTTTAAGCGGTTTGCTTGTAACCCTTGAAATCACATTGTTTGCAGGTATTATCGGTGTTATTATCGGTTTTGTCATTGCTCTTGTAAGAGCGACTCACGATATTCAGCTTGACAAGAGAAAATGCAGGAGCTTCGGTGATTGTGTTCTGAAATTCTTTAATGCGATTTGCAATATCTACATTACTGTTATCAGAGGCACACCTGTTGTAGTTCAGTTGATGATTATGTATTACATTATTCTTGCATCTGTAAGAAACGGTATCTTTGCCGCAATCATTGCATTTGGTATGAACTCTGCCGCTTATGTTGCAGAAATTGTTCGTTCGGGTATTATGGCTGTTGACATCGGTCAGACTGAGGCAAGCCGTTCACTCGGTTTTAACAACAGACAGACAATGACAATGGTCGTTCTTCCACAGGCAATTAAAAATGTTCTTCCTGCACTCGGCAATGAAATTATTACACTTCTCAAAGAAACCTCGGTTGCAGGTTATGTTGCACTTGCAGATATCACATATATTGGTAATATGATTCGTTCAAGAACTTACGAGGCATTCTTCCCGCTTATTACGGTTGCATTGATTTACCTTGTAATTGTACTTGTGCTTTCGTACATCCTCAGAAGATTTGAAAGGAGATTGAAAAAGAGTGAAAGATAACGCATTAATCTCCGTAAGAGGACTTGAAAAATCATTCGGTAAGGATATTCAGGTTCTTAAAGGTATTGATATTGACATTTTTAAAGGCGATGTAGTTGTTGTTCTCGGTCCTTCAGGATCGGGTAAATCAACTTTTCTCCGTTGCCTTAACAGACTTGAAGAACCGACAGGCGGTCACATTTTCTTTGAGGGTACCGATATTACGGATCCTAAGGTTAATATAAATGTTCACCGTCAAAAAATGGGAATGGTGTTCCAGCAGTTTAACCTTTTCCCCCACAAGACTGTTATTGACAACCTTACAATGGCTCCTGTCAAGCTTCTTGGCAAGAGCAAAGATGAGGCTAAAAAAGACGCTATGGATCTTTTGGAGCGTGTAGGACTTGCCGAAAAGGCAAACGCATATCCGAACCAGCTTTCAGGCGGTCAGAAACAGCGTATTGCAATTGTAAGAGCGCTTGCGATGAATCCCGATGTTCTCCTTTTTGACGAGCCGACATCTGCACTTGACCCCGAAATGGTCGGCGAAGTTCTTGATGTTATGAAAGAGCTTGCCAAGGCAGGTATGACAATGGTTGTTGTTACTCACGAAATCGGCTTTGCAAAGGAAGTTGCAACCGATGTTGTATTTATTGACGACGGTGTTATCAAAGAAAAGAACAATCCGCAGGAGTTCTTCAATAATCCGCAGGACGACCGTTTAAAGGAATTTTTATCAAAGGTTCTTTAATTTTAAACAAAAATCAGAGGATTTCAGTTTTCGCTGAAAGCCTCTTTTTGATTACTTGAGACCGCCGAGAATTTTGTGTAAAAGTGAATAGTAAGCTTCCTTTCAAGCAATAATGTAAATAGAAAAATTAAAGCTTGAAAGGAAGTTTTTTTATGGCAAAAGCACCGTCAGAAAAGTGAAAGAACGTCGAATGATGAATGTGGCAAAAAGTCGAAAAATTACAGAAACGGCTACTCGAAAAAGACGGTAAAAACGCAGATGGGCGAGCTTGAAATCAAAGTTCCGAGGGATAGAAACGGCGAATATGAACCCAAAATAATCGGTAAATATAATCGCAATGCAGACGGTATGGAAGAGAAAATTCTCTCGCTCTATGCCTGCGGAATGAGCCAGCGAGACATTGCAGAACAAATCAAAAATCTGTATGATGTAGAAATCTCTCCCGAGCTTGTCAGCAAGATAAGTGAGAAGATTATGCCCGATGTGACTGCTTGGCAAAATCGACCTCTTGAAGCAGTATATCCGTTCGTTTTTATGGATGCAATTTATTACAAGGTCAAGGAAAATCATCAGTATATCACGAAGGCTACATATGTAGTTCTGGGCATCAATCTTGATGGGCAGAAAGATATTCTCGGCATATGGATTGGCGAAAATGAGAGCAGTAAATTCTGGCTGAATATGTTGAACGAGCTCAAAACTCGTGGAATTAAAGATGTATTTCTGTTCTGCGTGGACGGATTAATGGGCTTCAAGCGAGTTATTGCAATTATATATTAAGTGTGATAGAATTTAATTGTAAGCCAATTATGTTTTGTGGTACATAATTTTGGTTGCATATTTTAATTGAGGAGGAAACATGATGAAAAAGGCAGTGAAAAAAATAATCTCTCTATTACTCATTACTATCCTGGTGTTCTCAGCCTTACCAATAACAGTAAGTGCAGCAGAAACATCGACTGATATTCCTGAGTATGTGGATTATCAGGCTGGAAGATATTCTAAACAGTTTAATATGATTTTCGGAGACGGTTCGGATTCTTTTGCAAACACATATTATAAAACTATGAAAAATAACGAATCAGTAATTTCCGGAGTAGCCATATGGGAAGCGGCACATATTGTTACCTCACCCTCATATGTTCTTGATAGTGGTTTAATATCAAAAAAAGATATGTACAAATTAGCAATTTTTGATATGCTTGATATTACGGAATCAAATACATTTGCATCAAATTTAGCTAATGTTTTGCAAGATGAACGATTGTCATATATTGTATCGGTAACTAAGACTGTGTGTGATCCACAAGATATAAAAGTCAGTGAACTTAAAAATTTTGAAGTAACAGGAGAGTACATAAATTTTCTTGAAGAGGGCGCAAAAACTGCTAAAGCGTTAGATGTTGCAGGTAATGTCCAGAAAATCGTCGATGTATGTGATAATTTGTATGAAGCTGTTAATACTATAGCGACTTACCAAACTATCAGTAATATGAAAAACGGTTATGCTGAAATACTCGAAGCAATAGCGAAAGATGATAAAAATCCTTGGGATCTTAGAGAAGCTGCAAATGATTGTGTAGTTTATACAAATGAAAGTTTTGATACTACACTTTCAAGACTTATCAATAATCCAGAATTATTTATTAATCCTACAATAGAATCAGTACTTAAACTTTCAGTTGATTATCTTTGGGATAAAATCAAATCAGTAATACCCGGCGGAACAGTTGTGTTGGCGGCTGCATCCGGTATGCGGGTTCTGTCAAATGCTGTTTTCAAAATGGATGATACATGTCGCACATATTATGAATTGGAAACAGATGTTAATTTGGAGAATGCCGTAAGACGTGTTATGGATAATTCAAAATATGATTTTACACAAAATAAAAGCAGAGACAATGCTACGTCATACATGCAAGCGGTAAATATGTATAAAAGAGTTGTTTTACAGGGCTATGACTATGTAATAAATATGTTAGAAGTAAAAGCTTCTGCGCCGGCAACTCAATGGTTTGATTGGTTTAATCACGATTATTCCGAATGTATTAAGCTGATTGATGATATTGGAAACAGTAAAGAAACAAAGAAACACCTATATGACCAGTTTGAAGAATGGGTTCTTGATGATTATAACAAACTTTATCAAAGTGATTATAACAAAACTATAAACGCTTTTAATAATCAACAAACATTACATGCATCTTCTGTTTCTCTCTCTCAAATAAAAGAAATACATTCAGGTGACAATGGATATATCTATGATTATATTAAGAAAACCTGCCAGCCTGAAAATTCAACAGAATATAAAAAATGCTTTTTCACCGCAGATAATAAGGATATTTTTACAATAGATAAGCTAGGTTCTTTTGTTGCCGAAGCACCGGGTCAGGTTACACTTACTTATGATGAAGGCGGTGCACTGGAAACCTCAATCACAATTACTATCGGTGAATCATCTGAAGAAGAACCATATGATTATTTAAGTGATTTTGAGTACAGTGTAGATATTAATAAAAGGGTAACTATTACCGGCTATAACGGCACAAGGAGTAACTTGATTATTCCCAGAGAAATTAAAGGATATAGCGTAACAAGTATAGATAACGATGCATTTAGAGGTTGCACAAGCCTTACAAGCATTACAATTCCAAACAGCGTGACGAGCATAGGCTTCTCTGCATTTTTCGGTTGCTCAAATCTTTCAAAGATAGTGATTCCTGATAGCGTAACAGATATTGGTTATGATGCCTTTGATGATACTTCATGGTATAATAATCAACCAAATGGTGTAATTTATGCTGGGCAGGTCGTATATAAGTATAAGGGAGAAATGCCTGAAAATACTGCAATTATTTTAAATGAAGGCACAAAAATCATTAATGGATATGTGTTTCGTGATTGCATGAACCTTACAAGCATAACTATCCCTAACAGTGTAACTGAAATTGGTATTAGTACATTTGAGAATTGCACTAACCTTGAATACATGACAATGCCTAATAGCGTAACATCTATTGGAAGTAGCGCATTTTACGGTTGCTCAAGCCTTACAAGCATAAATATTCCAGGCGGTGTTACGAGAATTTGGTCTGATGCATTTGAAGGTTGCTCAAGCCTTACAAGCATAAATATTTCAGACGGTGTTACAGAGATTGATAGTGATGCATTTAAAGGTTGCTCAAGCCTTACAAGTATAACAATTCCAGATAGTGTAACGAGCATTGGGTATGATGCATTTGAAGATTGCTCAAGCCTTACAAGTATAAATATCCCCGACGGTGTTACAGAGCTTTATGGTAGCGTATTTGACCATTGCTCAAGCCTTACAAGTATAACAATTCCAGATAGTGTAACGAGCATTGGGTATGATGCATTTAGATGTTGCTCAAGCCTAAAAAACATAAATATCCCTAACAGTGTTACGAGCATTGGAGACAGTGCATTTTACGGTTGTTCAAGCCTTACAAGTATAAATATCCCCGACGGTGTAACGAGTATCGGTAATTGGACATTTGAAGATTGCTCAAGCCTTACAAGTATAACAATTCCAGATAGTGTAACGAGCATTGGTTTCCGTGCATTTGAAGGTTGCTCAAGCCTTACAAGTATAACAATTCCAGATAGTGTAACAAGTATAGATAACGATGCATTTAGAGGTTGTACAAGCCTTACAAGCATTACAATTCCAAACAGCGTAACGAGCATTGGGGATGGTGCATTTAGATGTTGCTCAAGCCTAACAAGCATAAATATTCCTGACGGTGTTACGAGCATTGGAAGTAGCGCATTTGAAGGTTGCTCAAGCCTAACAAGCATAAATATCCCCGACGGTGTTACGAGCATTGGAAGTAGCGCATTTGAAGGTTGCTCAAGCCTAACAAGCATAAATATCCCCGACGGTGTAACGAGTATTGGTAATGGGACATTTGACCATTGCTCAAGCCTTACAAGCATAAATATCCCCGACATTGTTAAGAGCATTGGGGATGGTGCATTTAGATGTTGTTCAAGCCTAACAAGTATAAATATTCCTGATGGTATAACGAGCATTGGGGATGATGCATTTAGATTTTGCTCAAGCCTTACAAGCATAAATATTCCTGATGGTGTAACGAGCATTGGCAACGATGCATTTTCTTATTGTAATAGCCTAACAAGCATAAATATCCCCGACGGTGTAACGAGCATTGGGGATGATGCATTTACCGCTTGTGAAAGTCTTACAAGCATAAATATTCCTGACGGTGTAACGAGTATTGGCAACGATGCGTTTTCCTATTGCTATAATCTTTCAGATGTATTCTATTCAAACAGCGACACTGAGTGGAGCAATATATCGATTGGTTCAGATAACGACTATTTAGCATCAGCTAATATTCATTACAATACATCAAGCGATGATTATTTTGAAACCTCAAGAACAGAAGCTGATTGTACAACTGACGGTGTGATTGAATACAAATGCCCCCACGGTTACACCAAAACAGAAAAAATTCCTGCTTATGGACATAATTTTATTAACGGTATATGTTCCCGTTGCGGTAAAGACGAATTAGAGTGTATTGAATCGGCTCATCCGTATGAGGATAATTGCGATGAATCTTGGACAATAAATAAACCGGGAGCCAAAAGTGTTTCCATTACATTTTCATCACAGACAGAGGTTGAAAATGGATATGATTATATCAAAATCTATGACGGAAAAGACAACCTGATAGGTTCATATACCGGCACCGCACTTGCATCACAGTGCATTACCGTTACCGGCGATACTGTTATAATAAGATTGACATCAGATTCTTCAAATTCATACTATGGCTTTTCGATTGATAGTATTGACTATGTAGCGGAACCCAATGCATTGAGTGTAGGCGATGTAAACGGTGATGGTGAAATAACTATTTTGGATGCAACCTGCATTCAAAAGTATATTGCTCAGCTTGAAGATTTTACCGATAAGCAAAAAGAAGTTGCTGATGTAAACGGTGATGGGACTATAAGCGTTATGGACTCAACACAGATTCAGAAATATATTGTACAATTAATAGATACGCTTGGATAATATGTTACAAGGCACTGTATAAAAAACAGCCTAAAAAATCCGAGATTCACAGAAAAAGTGAGTCTCGGATTACTTTTTGTGTAAAAGTTTATGATTTATGGAAAACTTAGTGAATTTGGCGTCACAGAAGATTGTCGAGCGTTGGACGGTAAGGTGTTGAAATTGGGACGTGGTATTAAACCGGCTTTCAATAATGTTTGAGAGGTAAATTTCTGTTTAATTTGCCTCTTAGAATAGAATTTCCTGTCCACTCATGTTATTCACGCTTAGGCGTGCAATAACATTGGGCGGACAGGAATAAACGCAAACACGGAGCTAACAAAACAGTCTGATTGCAATGCAATCCACAATTGATTTATTGCTTGAAGGATTATTATTTACACAGAATTTTATGGGGTGCCAATTACTTATTTATTTGATTACCGTAAATATATTCTTTGGCTTTTAATATGAGTATTGATTTTTTGTTTGGAACATTTGCATCTACTACAAGCATTAGCAGATAATCGAGAATATTTCCGACATCTCTTCCCTCTTTTACGCCAAGGTTTAAAACATCTTTGCCGTTGATATCAAGCTGACTCAGCTTAAAACATTCGTTATCTTTGATTATTTCATTAAGATGTGTTTTAGCATTTTTAAGATATCCGAGCTTTTCTTCTCGCTGATATTCAGACTGGGCAGATATATCGGCGTATTCGACCTCTAACAACTGCTTTGTAAGGTCTGTACCGAGTACATTCATAACCTTTTTCATAAGCTTTTTACTGCCGTTAAAACGGACATCATGATATTCAATAAGCAGAAGAGTTTTGTTAATAAAATCAGACGGTAATCTTAGTCTGTGCAGAATTCTGTCTGCAATTTTTTTACCTTCAAGCTGATGTCCCTGAAAATGTGATTGACCGCTGTTGTCTGTGGTTTTAACAGAAGGCTTGCCGATGTCATGCAGGAGCATTGTCATACGAAGTATGGGATTCGGCTCAATTGTACCGAGTGCAGTCAGTGTATGTTGCCACAAATCATACGAATGATGAATGTTGTTCTGATTGAAATTGAACATAACCGTAATTTCAGGGATAATAACAGCAATAGTTTCTCGGTAAGCGTCAAGAATTTTTACGGCATCCTTACCGCAGATGAGCTTTAGAAATTCCGAAATCACACGCTCTGTTGCAATGTTTTTCAGCAAGTCTGCATTTTTAAATATAGACTTTGATGTGTTCTCTTCAATTGAAAATCCGTAAACAGAGGCAAAGCGTAATGCCCGCAAGATTCGCAGAGCATCCTCGTTAAAGCGTGTATCGGGATTTCCGACACAACGGATAATTTTATCTTTAAGGTCATTTTTACCGCCGTATGGATCGACAAGACCGTATTCAGCGTTATATGCCATTGCATTTACCGTAAAGTCACGGCGTTGCAAATCTTCGTTTATGTTTCGTGTAAAGCTTACGCTGTCCGGATGACGGTTATCGGAATAATCACCGTCAATACGGTAGGTTGTGATTTCATAGACTTCACCGCCGCATACAACGGAAATTGTGCCGTGTTTGATACCTGTATCAAAAGTATGATAAGCCTCAAAGCATTTTTTTGTCTGCTCAGGCAAAGCGTTTGTACAAATATCTGTATCATGCGGAGTCAATCCGAGAAGATAATCACGAACACAACCGCCCACTATAAAAGCCTCATAGCCTTGATTATTCAGTTGTCTGATTAATTTTTCAGCGTTTTTGTTTATTTGCATTTCTTTTTGCAGTCAGTTTAAGATGACTTTCCTTTTTGAATTTTTCTATATAGTGCTGTGCTATATTGTAGAATATATTAAATACAACAAATGTGCCTACAGCAAAGATTACTAGCAATACGATGTTTTCAAATGTAAGCGGTGCAAGTGAGAACAATCCGCCGAAGAAAATTGAACCGATTATTATTCCTGCGGAACATCCGATGACCATAACGGCTCTGAGCGGATTGAACGGGATTGATAATCTGATTACAAGCAGCATACATGAAAATGCAGTAAGATATACGCAGAGAGTTGAAAACTGTGCCTGCGGCATATCTGTCATATACTTTAAAATTGCGAGTAATATTGTATCTGCCGAAATACAAAAAGCTGTTGGGAGTGATCTTGCTATTATATTTACGGTGAAATTACCTTTTACTATATCTTTATTCGGTTGAAGTGCGAGAACAAATGATGGCAGTCCAACTGTTAATGCACCGACAAGCGTAAGCTGTATCGGTTCAAAGGGATATCCTGTGCGGAAGAATATGAAGAAAATTGAGAGTATAACCGAATAAATCGTCTTAACAAGATAGAGTGCAGAGCTTCGTTCAAGGTTATTGATTGTTCGTCTGCCCTCTGCCACAACGCTTGGCATTGCGCCAAAGTCATTATTGACAAGTACAAGCTGTGACACATTTCGTGCAGCATCACTGCCCGATGCCATAGCTACGGAGCAATCCGCCTCTTTGAGTGCGAGAACATCATTTACGCCGTCACCTGTCATAGCAACCGAATGTCCGTGCTTTTTAAGGGCAACCACAAGCTTTTTCTTTTGAGCCGGAGTTACTCTGCCAAACACATTACAACGCTCTGCCGCATCTTCAAGCTCTTTATCTGTTGTTACGGTTGACATATCGATTGCATTTTCTGCACCCTCAATTCCTGTGTCAAGCGCAATATTTTTAACAGTTTTAACGCTGTCGCCTGAAATTACCTTTAAGGTGACACCCTGTTCCTTAAAATATTTTACCGTTTCATTTACATTATCACGAAGTTTATCCTTGATAAGAATGAGTGCAAGCGGTTTTAAATCATCAGGCAATGAGTCTTTGTCCGGTTCACTATCGCTTTCGGCAAGAACAAGGATTCTGACGGTTTGATTTATCTTTTCAATCTCAGAATACACCTCGGAATACTTTTCCCTGCTTTTTAAAATACATTCAGTCGCACCGACTATGTAGGTCTTGCCGTTTTCAAATGTACCGCCCGACCATTTTGTTTCGGACGAAAAATCGCAGAATTTACTGCACTCATACGGTGAAACGGAATCCGAATAGTCACGCAGTGCATACAAAGTTGCATTCAGTTCATCGGACGCTTTTACAATTGAAGAAAGAGCTTTCTTGATTTTATTTTCATCAGCCCCAAACGGAATGACACCTGTTACCGTCATTTCGTCTGTTGTAAGCGTTCCCGTTTTATCAAGACAAAGCACATCAACTCTTGCAAGTGTTTCAATGCAATACATCTCTTGTACAAGAACCTTTTTAGATGAAAGCCTGATAATTGATACTGCAAGAACAGAGCTTGTAAGAAGAATCATTCCCTTTGGAATCATACCGACAAGCGACGCAACAGTGCTGATTACAGCAGACTGCAATGTTGCATCGGGCAGGGTGAATTGTCGAATAAAAAATGCAATGCCAATCGGGAAAAGTACAAATGTACAGATTTTGATAATGAAATTGAATGACTCCATAATCTGAGAATTTACTTTTTTAATATATTTTGCTTCGTTATTTATCTTAGCGGCATAGCAATCGGCTCCGACCTTTACAGCCTGAGCATAGCATTTTCCTGCCGCAATAAAACTGCCCGAGAGCAGTTCATCTCCGACATTTTTTTCAATGAGATTTGATTCTCCTGTAAGCAAACTTTCGTTGACTCTGCAGTTGCCGTCGCATACAATGCAGTCGGCAGGAATCTGGCTTCCTCTTGAAAGCACAAGAATATCGTCAAGAACAATCTCATCTTTACTTATTTCTGCAATTTTACCGTTTCTGAGAACATTGATTTTTTTCTCAGACAAAATAGTCAGCTTGTCAACGCTTATTTTGGAACGAATTTCCTGAACTATACCTATAATTATATTTGCGATAACAACGCCGATAAAAAGCATATTCTTGTGTGAACCCACAAAAATCAATGCCGCAAGCAAAATTACATTTATAAGATTGAAAAGCGTAAAAATGTTGTCACAAAATATTCTTTTGATTGATTTGGTTTTAATATTAGTTGAAATATTTACCTTTCCTTCATCTATACGCTTTTGAACTTCGGAATCGGTAAGACCGACAAGGTTAGAATTTGTGTTTTCCATATATACCTCATAATAAGAAAATGATATAATTTCAGAAAATAATTTACAATGCACGGCTGTTTATCGCATTTTCGGAAAATCCTCTGCCAGTAACATTTTTAATATTTTCATCAACGCACTAATCTATATTATAAATGCAAATCATAATAAAGGCAACGGAAAGAAGGTGAATTTTTTGCGAAAATTTAAAGAAATTATATCAGTTGCCCTGATTTTCACATTATTATTTACTGTTTCGACTTTTTCGCCTTATGCCGCTGATGATGAAAATGAGGTTTACATTGGCGGTGAGGCTTTCGGAGTTAAATTTTATGCTAACGGAGCAATGATAATCAAGCTTGAAAGCTACTATGACGGTGAAAAATATGTTTGCCCAGCAAAAGACGGCGGACTTAAAGTAAACGATATTATAAAGAAAGTAAATAATACAAAAATCAGCACAAATGAAGAATTAAAGTCTGAAATTGAAAAATCAAACGGCAATGAAATTACTGTTGAAATTGATAGAAACGGCAAAACCGAAAGCAAAACCGTTTTGCCGATTAAAAATACCGTGGGAGTATATCTCCTCGGTGCGTGGGTTCGTGACAGCTGTGCAGGCATCGGAACTATGACCTATTATGATGACAGCAATAATTATTTTGCCGCACTCGGTCATGGAATATGCGACTGTGACACGGCTGCTTTGTTACCGTTAAAATCAGGAGAAGCTGTTCGGGCTGAAATCAGCGGCATTGAAAAAAGCGTCTGCGGAAAAGCCGGCAGTTTCTGCGGATATTTTACCGATGTAAAGTTTGGTAATTTGAGCGTAAACTCCCCTTTAGGAATTTTCGGAGATTTAACGAGTGAAAATTATAAAAGAAACAAGAAATATCTGATTGCAAATGACGATGAGGTGAAAACAGGAAAGGCTGTTATGGTAACAACGCCTGTCGGAGATACGCCGCAGGAATATGATATTGAAATCAAAAGAATATGCAATCGTGATATGACATCAAATGAAAATTTTGTCATAAAAATAACCGACAGTAGATTGCTCGAAAATTGCGGCGGTATTGTACAGGGTATGAGCGGCAGTCCGATAGTTCAAAACGGCAAAATTATTGGCGCTGTTACCCATGTTTTTCTGAATAATCCAAAAGAGGGTTACGGTGTGTTTGCACAATATATGGCAAATCGCTACAATAATCAACACTAAATATATGATGGTTTGTTCATTTTTGATTTAGTAAAGCAAAATATAAAACTTTTTTCTCAATTTTTCAAAAAAGTTTTATGGAAGGTATTGCCAACTTTACCATTTTGTGGTAATATTAGTACAACAAAAATTACTGGGGGAAATCACAATGAACAACAAAATAAAACTAATCGTAACCGATGACGCTTCTGAATTTACGCAGGAAAATCTTAATATCTTACAAAGTAAGAATATTTCCGTTATTTTCTGTGCAAAAGACGGAGAAGAATTGTGCGATAAAATTAAAAGAGAAAGTCCTGATGTTGTACTGATGGATTCATTTATGACAAGGCTTGACGCAATCGGTGTTATGAGAAGCATTACACGAGAAAGCACGAAAGTGCCTGTGTTTATGGTGTATTCGTCATTCCACAGCGCTGTTCTTGAGCGTGAAATTATGAATTCGGGCGCATCGTATTTTGTGTTGAAGCCGTATAACATTTCCGAATTAAGCACCATTATCAGCGATTTGTCGGATTTGAGCAAAAAAAACAATTTTGGCAGAGGCAGAGTTATTGACGCTTTCGGAATTGAAATGAAAGTGACCGATATTCTCCATGAAATAGGAGTTCCGGCTCACATCAAAGGCTATCACTATCTGCGTGATTCAATCATTATGTCTGTTGAGCATCCTGAAATTATCAATGCCGTGACTAAACAGCTCTATCCGTCGGTTGCCAAAAAGTACGAAACAACCTCTTCACGGGTTGAAAGAGCTATAAGACACGCAATTGAGGTTGCATGGGATCGAGGGGACATTGATGTTTTGAACTCATATTTCGGATATACAATTCACAACGACAGAGGTAAGCCCACAAACAGCGAATTCATTGCCATGATTTCTGACAAATTAAGACTGCAGATTAAAAATGCAGGCTAAAAAAAGAGCCGCTCGTAATGAGTGGCTCTTAATATATTATTTAGTTTTGCCGATATCGTGTCTGTAATGAGCGCCTTCAAAGGAAATTTTTTCTACTGCTGCATATGCCTTTTCAAGTGCCTCATCAAGTGTATCTGCTGTCGCAGTAACACCGAGAACTCGACCGCCGTTTGTATAGAACTTTCCGTTTTCGTACTTAGTGCCGGCATGATAAACGATTGCACCATCGACACCGCCGTTATCATTAAGACCGAACATCTCTATACCCTTTTTATATGAAACAGGATATCCGCCGCTTGCCATAACAACACAAGCCGCAGCACCGTTGTCCCATTCAATGTCAAGATCGGAAAGCTTTTCATCAATAACAGCCTCGCAGATATCTACAAGGTCAGTTTTAAGTCTTGGAAGAACAACCTGAGCCTCAGGATCGCCGAAACGGGCATTGTATTCAATAACCTTTGGACCGTTCGGTGTAATCATAAGTCCAAAGTACAGACAACCCTTAAAAGGTCTGCCCTCTTTATTCATCGCCTCAATTGTAGGGATAAAGATTGTATCCATACATTCCTTGGCAATCTCATCTGTATAATATGGGTTCGGGCTGATTGTGCCCATGCCACCTGTGTTAAGACCTTCGTCATTATCAAAAGCACGCTTGTGGTCTTTTGAGCTGACCATAGGTTTTACGCACTTGCCGTCTGTAAATGCAAGAACAGAAACCTCGGGACCTGTAAGAAACTCTTCGATAACGATGTTGTTACCTGAGTCGCCAAACTTCTTGTCCTCCATAATTTCTTTGACTGCTTCAATTGCCTCATCAACAGATTGAGCAATAATTACGCCCTTGCCGAGTGCAAGACCGTCAGCCTTTACAACAACGGGAGCGGTATTTTCGTTCTTTATATAGTCAATTGCTTTCTGAGCGTCATTGAATACTTCATACTTTGCAGTAGGTATGCCGTATTTCTTCATGAGATTTTTTGAGAAAACCTTTGACGCCTCAATAATAGCGGCATTTGCATTAGGACCGAATGCTCTGATTCCAGCCTCCTGCATAGCGTCAACCATACCGTCAGCAAGCGGATCATCAGGAGCTACAAAAACGAGGTCAATCGCATTGTCCTTTGCAAACTTAACCATATTTTCTTTATCCATAACTCCGATATTAACAAGCTCGGCATCTCTTGAAATACCGCCGTTGCCGGGAGCGCAATAAAGCTTTGTGCATTTAGGACTTTCAAGAAGCTTTTTAATTAAAGCGTGCTCTCTGCCGCCCGAACCAATCATTAAAATTTTCATAACCGCACCTCTATCAGTGATGGAAAAGACGAATACCAGTAAATGACATTGTCATATTGTACTTATTGCAAGTTTCAATAACATTATCATCACGAATTGAACCGCCAGGCTGTGCAACAAATTTAACACCTGAACGCTTTGCTCTTTCAATGTTGTCACCGAATGGGAAGAATGCGTCAGAACCGAGTGAAACACCGTCAAATGTTGCAAGCCAAGCCTTTTTCTCTTCCTTTGTAAGAGGTTCGGGCTTAGTTTTGAAGAACTGCTGCCATATACCGTCAGCAAGCACATCCTCATAATCATCAGAGATGTAAACATCAATAGTGTTATCTCTGTCAGGACGGCGGATGTTGTCAACAAACGGAAGGTTCATAACCTTCGGATGCTGTCTGAGATACCAGATATCAGCCTTATTGCCTGCAAGTCTTGTGCAGTGAATTCTTGACTGCTGACCTGCACCTACACCGATTGCCTGACCGCCCTTTGCGTAGCAAACAGAATTAGACTGAGTATATTTAAGAGTAATAAGAGCAACAAGAAGGTCACGCTTAGCTTCCTCTGTAAAATTCTTATTATCTGTTACAATGTTCTGAAGGAGCATTTCTTCGTCAATTTTGAGTTCATTTCTGCCCTGTTCAAATGTAACGCCGAAAACATCCTTATGCTCAATAGGAGCAGGAACATAGTTCGGGTCGATTTTTACGACATTATAGTTGCCTTTCTTTTTTGACTTGAGGACTTCAAGAGCCTCGGGAGTATAGTCAGGAGCAATAATACCGTCAGAAACCTCTCTCTTGAGGAGGATTGCAGTCTGAACATCGCAAGTATCGGAAAGAGCCACCCAGTCACCGTATGACGACATTCTGTCTGCACCTCTTGCCATTGCATATGCGCTTGCAATCGGAGAAAGTTCAAGGTCATCTACAAAGTAGATTTTCTTGAGTGTGTCAGAAAGCTCTGTTGCAACTGCCGCACCGGCAGGACTTACATGCTTGAATGATGCAGCTGCAGGAAGACCTGTTGCCGCTTTGAGTTCCTTTACGAGCTGCCATGAGTTAAATGCATCAAGAAAGTTGATGTAACCGGGTTTGCCATTGAGAACCTCAACAGGAAGATCTTTGCCGTCCTGCATGAAAATTCTCGAAGGCTTCTGATTCGGGTTACAGCCGTATTTTAAAGCAAGTTCGTTCATTGGATTCATCCTTTCCGAAAAATAAATTACTTGTTTTTATTGATAATTCTTGACTCTGCCTTATTTGAAGCAATGTCAATATAGCGTACAAAAAGTGAAACCTTGTTATCCTCATTGAGAGAATTCCAGATTTTCTCGGCAAATGTGTCAATATCATCGTTACCGATTTCTACGAGTGTAGGTTCACCCTCAAAGCTCGGAAGCGGATTGCCGTCACTCATATATGTGTGAATGAATCTGCCAAGACCGTTTATCGGCTTGTCATATGTAAATGTGTATCTTTCGCAACAATCGGGATTGCCGTCTGCACTTTTGAGAATTGACATTGCATAGTTCATCTTGCCGTTTTCACACTCAACGATACCAGAAATTCGTGGAGTGTAGTTAGGATCGTCGGGCTCAAACTCTCTTGTTGTGAGTGACTGTTCAAATGTCTGACCTTCATTCATAAGGTCATAAACAGTATCTGTCTGGTCACCGTTAGTAACGATAGTTTTGTTGCCGAGAACTCTTACGGGAGAATAGATGATAAGTGACGGATCAACAAGCTTTGATGGATCAAAAGCCTGAGTTTTGATGCCGTCCTCGGTTTCTGCAAACACTCTGTTTCTGCTGTTTTCGCTTCTGCCCATAATGAAGTATGCAATAACAGCCTTTGAGCCGTCTGCACTTTTGCCGATTACAATGCCTCTGCCCGGATATGAAGTTGAAGCAATGTCATTGTAAAGTGATACAGGTTTCATATTTTTCCTCCGTTAGTCAAGAATTTCGGTTTTATTGTCTTTTACTATAATTTTATCTTCGCAGAAAAGCGAAACCGCCCTTGGAAGAATCTTCCATTCAGCCTGTTCCATAACTCTTTTCTGAAGAATTTCGGGTGTGTCACCGTTCTGAATTTCAACGGCTTTCTGAATGATAATGGGACCGCCGTCGCACACTTCGTTTACAAAATGTGCGGTAGCACCCGTTACCTTGACGCCTCTGTTAAGAGCCTCCTCATGAACTCTGAGTCCGTAATAGCCCTCGCCGCAGAATGACGGAATAAGCGACGGATGGATATTGATTATTCTGTTTTCAAAAGCAGAAATAAACTGCTTTCCGAGAATAGTCATAAATCCCGCAAGAACAACAAGGTCAACATCCTTGGATTTCAAAAGCTCGGTCACAGCAGAATCATACTCATCAAATTCGGCATAGTCTTTTCTCCTGATAACCTCAGTTGCAATCGAATTGTTTTTTGCTCTTTCAAGTGCATAAGCGTTTGGATTTGAGGACACAACAAGAGAGATTTTTCCGTTTTTAATCTCTCCCCTGTTCTGAGCGTCAATAAGTGCCTGAAGATTTGTGCCGCCACCCGACACAAGAACTGCAATATTTTTCATTATTCAAACACTACTCCGTCATTACCGCTGATTACTTCACCGAGTACAACAGCGTCTTCACCGTTAGCCGCAAGAACCTCAAGAGCCTTGTCTGCATCTTCCTTGGCAACGGCGATTATCATACCTACACCCATATTGAATGTGTTGAACATATCGTGCTCGGGGATATTACCTACTCTCTGCATAAGCTTGAAAATAGGAAGAACAGGAATATTGTCCTTTTTGATTTTGGCTGAAAGACCGTCTGTAAGCATACGGGGAATGTTTTCATAGAAACCGCCGCCCGTGATGTGTGATACAGCCTTTACATCAACCTTATCCATAAGAGCGAGAAGAGGTTTTACATAAATTTTTGTTGGAGTGAGCAATGTTTCACCGAGAGTTTTGTCAAGCTCAGGATACTCGGCATTGATTGTTTCCTCGTTGATATCAAAGATTTTTCTGACAAGCGAAAAACCATTTGAGTGAACACCAGAAGAACGGAGTCCTAAAAGTACATCACCCTCACAAAGCTTTGAACCGTCAATCATCTTCGGCTTGTCTGCAATACCAACGCTGAAACCTGCAACATCATATTCATCAACAGGCATAAGACCCGGATGCTCTGCAGTTTCACCGCCGATAAGAGCACACCCGGACTGAACACAGCCTTCTGCAATACCTGATACAATTTCAGCTACCTTTTCGGGATAGTTCTTGCCGATTGCGATATAATCGAGGAAGAAAAGAGGTTTTGCTCCACAGCAAATTACATCGTTTACGCACATTGCAACTGCGTCAATACCGATTGTGTCATGCTTGTCAAGAAGAAAAGCAAGCTTGATTTTTGTACCTACACCGTCAGTACCGCTGACAAGTACAGGCTCTTCCATATCTTTGAAATCAGGGGCAAAAAGTCCGCCGAAACCGCCGATGCCTGAAATAACACCGTCAATTTTTGTGCGTGCCACATGCTTTTTCATAAGCTCTACAGACTTATAGCCTGCTGTTACATCAACACCTGCCGCTTTGTAGCTTTCGGAAAAGCTGTTGTTCATTGTAATCACTCCGTCACTTTCTGTTAATTTTTTTAGCGTATTTATCTACAAAGATTGTTCTCGGAATTTCAGCGTCATAGCTGCCCGTGAAACAACCGTCACAGAATTCTATATTTGCACCCTCAGCAATTTTTCTGAGACTGTTTATACTGAGATAACCAAGTGAATCTGCACCGATATATTCACAGATTTCACTTGTTGTCAACTTGTTTGCAATAAGACTTTCTTTATCATGAATGTCCACGCCAAAGTAGCACGGACATACAAACGGAGGTGAGCTGATGAGCATATGCACCTCGGCAGCTCCTGCCTCACGCATAAGACGAACAATATGCTTTGATGTTTCGCCTCTGACGATTGAGTCGTCAATAATAACAACTCTCTTGCCTTTAACATTAGCCTTCAAAGCGGTAAGTCTTGTTCTGAGAAGTCTTTTCTTTTTATCTTTACCCGAGCCTACTGTTCTGCCGATATATTTGTTCTTGACAAAACCTGTGCTGAACGGGATACCCGAAGCCTTTGCGTAACCCTGTGCGGCAATAAGTCCCGAATCGGGAACACCGCACACCATATCTGCCTCAATCGGGAACTCGTCATAAAGAAGTTCACCGGCTTTGAATCTTGCATTATGTACGCAGACACCGTTGATTACGCTGTCCGGTCTTGCAATATAAACATATTCAAAAAGGCAGAAAGATGTTTTATCGGGCAAAAGCTTTAATTTGTAGCTGTGAAAGCCTTCTTCGTCAACTACTACCATTTCACCCGGCTCAACATCACGGACAAATTCACCGCCGAGACTGTCGATAACACAGCTTTCGGAAGTGAAAATCCAGCTGTTTTTGAGTTTGCCGATACAGAGCGGACGAAATCCGTGCATATCACGAAAGCCGATAAGACGGCTCGGTGCGCAAATTACAGTTGAGTAAGCGCCCTTGAGCTTTCTCATTGACGAAAGAACAGCATCTTCAAGCGTGTCTGTTACACATCTTTCGGTTGCGATGACATAAGCCATAATTTCAGCATTGGAATTGGACTGAAAAACAGCGCCGCCTGTTTCAAGCTCCTGCCTTATTTCATTGAAGTTTGTAATTGAGCCGTTGCTTGCAATACCGATTGAACCCTGAATATATCGCATAACAAGCGGCTGGTTAGATGCACGGTCGAGTGATTCCGATGAAGTATAACGGACATGACCAACTGCAATCTTACCGTTCGGAAGTTTTTCAAGTGCTTTGGGGGTAAAAATCTCGGACACCATACCGAGTTCCTTGACAGTTGTAAATTCACCGTCTTTATTCACGGTGATACCTGCGCTCTGCTGTCCCCTATGCTGAAGGCTGAAGAGTGCGTCATTTGCGGCGGCAACAACATCGATATCGTCATCATTACGGTAAATACCGAACACACCGCACTCGTCATTTACTTTGTCAAGTTTTGTGTCAATATCTACATAGTTCTTAATCAAAGCTCTGCCACCTTAGCCTGCATTGCCTTGTCTTTTTCGGCAACGCCTTTTTCCATATCAGCTTTCATATTTTCAAGCTTCTCTGCAAGAGAATCGTCGGAAAGTGCGAGCATTTCAACGGCAAGAATTGCAGCGTTAGCCGCACCGTCAACTGCTACTGTTGCAACCGGAATTCCTGTAGGCATCATAACTGTTGCAAGAAGAGCATCCATACCGTCAAGCTGAGCCGACTTACATGGGATTCCTATCACAGGGAGGGTTGTTTTTGCCGCAAGAACACCTGCGAGATGTGCCGCCATACCTGCTGCGGCAATGATTACGCCAAAACCGTTCTTTTTAGCCTCTGCCGAAAACTTAATTGCCGCATCGGGAGTACGGTGTGCACTCATTACATGAACCTCATACTCTACGCCAAATTCTTTGAGTTTACTGACAGCCTTTGATACTACGGGAAAATCACTGTCGGAGCCCATAATAATTGCAACCTTTTTCATAATTACTCATAGCCTTTCCGCCCACTTGATAAATTGCCGCAAAAACCGTGCCGTGGGCAGACAAAGTCAGGACAAATATGCCTATTTATGCTTTGAATCGACATAAATAAAGCATTACTAATTAATTATATAAAAAAATCGGTTAAAATTCAATAGTCAGGCGAAATTATTTTTAAAATACCGCCAAAAAGCAAAAAGTGACTGTGCAAAGCATAGCCACTTCAAGATATTAATCAATCTTGGAAACATCTTTTCCCTGTTCGATTTTCATGCCGTTATCGGGATCTGTAGCATCAAGATACGGTCTTTCGTTGGAAATTATGCCCTCGGTTGTAACTCCCGCCTCTGCAGCCTTTTTCATACCCGGAAAAAGAAATTCCATCTTTTCATTATCGAATTTTTCATCGAGATATTCTTCAAAGCTGTTTGACGCAGGTACTCCCTCTGTTCTCTGAGTCCATCTTGCCGTAGCTGTTACGGACATAAAGCCGTTGAATGCCATGAATACAATCAGAAATGTTGTAATAATTGCACCTGCTCTTTTAGGGATTTTTTCAATAAGCTTTGCTGTCCACGGATACAGATAACGCACCCAGACAAGACCGAGGAATCCCCAGATAAGGGCATACATAAGATTAGTTCTGCCGTCAAGGTTAAACGGAGTGTCACTGTAGTCCCATGAAACCGTGCCGAACATCTGCTCCTGCAACCACGAACAGAAATACTCAAAACCTGCTCCGACAAAAGCACTTATCACAAAAACAAGCGTATCATTAAGCTTGTAAAGCTTATACAAAGCGGCTGTCAGAAAACACGCACCGCCGCCGTAAACAGGAATAAACGGACCGTAAACCATACCGACACGCATTTCAAAATGTCCGTCAACGCAGAACGCCCATATTGTTTCAAGAATCGTGCCGATGAAAGAACCAATCACAAACAGATAAAAAAGCTTCGTAAAACAGAATCCGTAAGCAAACGGCTTGTCCTCTTTACTTTCAAAGGTTTGCGTATATTCTTTCATATTATCCTGCTTAATCTCCTCAATTTTAGCATTAATTTGCTTTACATAAGCCATATGAGTGAGATCGGGATAAGCGTGTGCAAGTCTTTTTCTTAAAATATTCTCTGTAAAAAGTCGGTTGTAATTTTCTTCAAGTTCCTGAATTTCAACCTCTGTTGCACCTTTATCCATAAGCTCGGAAGAATTTTTAAGCTTTGCAATTCTTCTGAGCAGACGGATTGTTGTTATCATTGAAAAAACGTAATCAATTACAATAATTCCGCAGAAGCAAAGAACAAGAATAAGACTTACCCAGAAAGGAATTGCTTCAACGGCTGTGCGAAGCACCGGGATTATCAATCCGACAAGTAGCATACCGAGCAATCCGAGAAAAAGTGCATAAGGAAAAGTTATATAATTGCCTATGCTGAATTTCGAGGAAGAAAAATCCCATGGCTTGAATTTGAGAGTTTTTTCTACAAGCACACCGACCACAACCATAAGTGCAGATAATATCAGAGTTGAACCGATGAATAAAATCAGCTTGCTGTTTTCAAACGGTTTTAGTGCCGTATAACAAATAACCGCCGAAAATCCATACATAGGGCAAAACGGCGATGTCAAAAAACCGTTATTACTGAATTTTTTCTCAAGAAGAAGCGAACGAAAACTACTCGCCACCCAGCCAAAAAACGAGAAAATTACGAAGTACCACAACAGGTCGAGTAAAAATTGCATTTCCTATCCCCCACAATTTTATGCAACAAATCGGACACAGAATTCTGTGCCCGAAAAATTGCCGTAAATTTCACATTCTTTATGCCTTTGGCACATCATCTTTCCAGAGTTCTTTAATTGCGGTAACACTACCCGCAAGTCCCTGAATATCTGAAGGAATGATAATCTTTGTAGCCTTGCCGTCAGCGGCTTTACCGAATGCCTCAAGTGATTTAAGCTGAATAATTCTATCGGTAGGAGAAGCCTCATTGAGCATTTTAAGTGCGTCGGCATTAGCTTTCTGGACTGTGAGAATAGCCTCAGCTTCACCCTGTGCCTCACGGATTTTCTGCTCCTTAACAGCGTCGGCTTTAAGAATTGCAGATTCCTTCATACCCTCTGCAACGAGAATCTGACTGCGTTTTTCACCCTCTGCATCAAGAATTCTTGCACGGCGCTCACGCTCTGCCTTCATCTGCTTTTCCATCGCATCCTGAATTTCACGGGGCGGAAGAATGTTTTTAAGCTCGACACGGATTACCTTAATGCCCCATGCGTCGGTTGCCTCGTCAAGAATCACTCTGATTTTACCGTTGATTGTATCACGGGATGTGAGAGTGTTATCAAGCTCAAGATCACCGATGATATTACGCAATGTTGTTGCAGTAAGATTTTCAATAGCGCTGAGCGGTCTTTCTACACCGTAAGTATAAAGCTTTGGATCGGTAATTTCAAAATACACAACCGTGTCAATCTGCATTGTAACGTTATCTCTTGTGATCACGGGTTGCCGTGTGTTGTATAAAAGGATACATCAAAACATTCCTCAGAATTTCCAATGAATTCGGACTATTCTGTTATCTCTTGTTCCGCCGACTTCGATATAGTCAACCAAAAACATAAGTTCATTATGTGTCAATTTTTCAATATTACTGTATTGAGTCACTATTGTATGATTGCTTTCAAGTGCCTTAATCTCATCATCTATACTCAATAACTTTGATTCAAGCAATTTAATAGTGGTATCAATTTCTACGGAATCCGCATCTATTGCATTTTTAAATTGATAATAGTCATTAATAGATATTATTCCATCAGCTTTATCCATATATAAGGAAGTTAGTCTATTTTTTAATAATTTTTGCTTTTTTATTGCGGATTCAATTGATTTTAAAATTTCCTGACGACGATTATTTATTTCAACATTAGAATCAATCTTACTTTTGACAGCAGAAACATCCATTAACCTTTGACAATGGTCCTTGATTTCATCAATCACAATTTCTTCAAGTCTTTTTACGGTTATGACACATCCGGGACATATTCCCGTTTTAATGTGTTTAGTAGGACATTCAAGCATTGGTGAATTATGATAAGTATGTTTATTGAGTGTAGCACCACAATACACACATTTACACATTCGCGAGAACACCGTATTTTTCATATCCTGTTTATAGGGAGTACTTCTTGTTGAGCGTATTATCTGTGCCTTATGCCAAGTATCATAACTAACAATTGCATCGTGAGTATTTTCGACAATATCCCACTCGCTTTGAGGTTTATATCGCCGTTCTTCACCTTTATAAGATAATTTTTCACTCTTGCCTTGAACAGTATTACCGATATACACCTGACTGCTTAATATCTTCTGAATAGTATAATAGCACCATAATCCTCTCGTAGCTGTTTTTTTATGCGAGGATACTTCTTTAAGATTCTTATACTTTGCAGGAGGCGGTATTTGTTCGTCATTAAGTCTGCGTACTATTGACGCATAACCTAAGCCATTGATGTATAATCTGTAAATGTATCGTACAATCTTTGCTGCAGGTTCATCTATAATAAGTTTATGCTTATCTTCAGGTGATTTGGCATAGCCGTAAGGAGCTTGACTACCTACCCATTCTCCCTTTTTACGCTTTGCAGACAAAACTGCTTTAACATTTTCAGATATATCCTCAAGGTACCATTGGTCTATGAGTCCATTGATTTGTCGTGCTTTTCGGTTCTGTCGATTAGAAGTATCCGCATTGTCAATAATACTCAAAAAGCGAATGTTCCACACCGGAAACATATAGTTTAGGTAATGCTCTACAAGTTCCAGATCACGGCAAAATCGTGATTGTGTTTTACATAGCAAAACATCAAACTTATGTAACCGTGCATCCTCAATCATTCTGTTGAATTCCGGTCGTTGTCGGTCGGATCCTGAAAAATCATCGTCATTATATATGTCGTATATTATCCATCCCTCTTTTTCACAGCGAGATTTTAATAACATAATTTGGTTATTTATGCTTTCACTATTATCTTCGGGATGAAGTTTATTTCTGTCCTCTTGCGACAGTCGCACATATAGTGCTGCTTTAATTTGTTCGATCATAAAATGCTCCTAGCGTGAATCACAGGTGCATACAATGATACGATACCTTTCTTGTAAATCGTGCACATTATATCATATCTTCTGCACTTTGTAAATATCGCACGCATTAATAATTATCAAATTTAGCATTATAACTTAGCATTTTTTGCATTGATCATTCGAGCATACTGCTCGTTAAAAAGCATCTTCTGAGCTTCTTTATCTGTTGTTTTGTAATAATTCTCTACAACCACCTTACCTTTTTTATTTGTGCTTTTTTCAGTTTTGTTCATTATTCACCTCTTTCAGAGTTCATAATCAGTATAGCATACTGATTTATTAAAAATTATTGATTTTGTTGCTCTATGATTTTTTTAACAGTCGTGCAATAAAAAAGACCACACAAGAACTGATTCGCTCTTGTGTGGTCAATATCTTTTGGTAAGATTTGGTATTACTTGGTTGTATGAATCATTCTTGCTCCACATTGTGGACAATAATTTCCGTAGGTCATCATTGCCTCATTGTAAAATGTCATACAATGAGGACATACAATTGCATAGCATGTGATTCCATCAACTTCAATTTCTTTATCAAGCCAGCTTGTTTCGTTCGCACTGTCTGAGGTTTTTTCAATACACAACTTAATATACGGTTTGATTTGCTCATCAAAAACATTAGCTATCATATAAGCTTCAACGCTGTAATCAGGCTCTATAGCCATTGCTATGTTTTCTTCTGCAGCTGAATCTAAAAAATAGAAGTGAGAACATCTCAAAATACCGTATATTTCACTACACAAGGTAGATTCGGTAAGACAATCATAACAGGCATCCTCAATATCTGCCAAAGAAAAATCAGGAGTTTTTCCATCAAGAGTATCGAACAAATACTTCTTTATGTTTTCCCAAGTTATCACTTTGTTATAGGAGTCTTTGACAGCAATGTGAGATAAAAACTGCGATTTGTCTGTATCACAAATAAGCTCAAGAAACGACTTATCATCGTTATTGTGCCACTTGCCAATGAAATTTCCTCTGTTTGATACAACAATGAGAGTGTAATTTGTCAAATCAAAATAAAACATTGCATTATCATTATTGTTCTCATATGATACAGAATAGAACTCTGACCTAACTGATTCAACTTTTAGTTTCATTATATAAATCTCCTTAGAAACAAGTCTAATCTGCCACATATCCTTACTGAGTGATATGTGGCAGTAAATTTTAACCCTTAACTTTTACAATGCTAACATCATATGTATCATAGCTTTGAAAATTTATCCATGCTGAGTCAGGATACATATCACCTACAACATAATCATCATTGTAGTCGATATCACTGTATTCTTTTTTAAGTAACTTTTCCAGCACTTCAATTGTTATATCTTCTTCTAATACATTCCTGCTTGTAGATATCATGTCATCAAGCATTGCATCATGAGCATCTTCTTTGTTGTAAAACAAATTGTTCTTTGTTTTCGGATTTTCCAACACATAAATGTCACGATTGAACGAACAAATAACAACATACATTGCACCTTGTTCCTCAACTGTTTCATTGATTTTGTCTTTTTTTATTTCTGCCATTATTAACACTCCTTAATTACTCAACAGTTTGTTAATATAATTGATTTCTTTACGATATTCTTCTTGAAAAATATCGGTGTCGGTGCCTTTTTCTGTTACTTGGTAGCCCTTATAACAACGAACATATCCTTCGTCGTCTATTCCACCGTCAAAAGCAAGAACAACCAAACCTTTTGTTTCAAGGCTTTTAATGCATTTTCTCACAGAATAATAACTTGCATTAAGAATATTAACTAAAGTCGGAATACTCGTCACATCGCAATGAGGACAAGCACAAACCGACCGTTTGCATAACGCTCTGAATACTTCGTTATCTGTCATTTTTATTCCTCCGTAGAAAAGCTAAATTCGATAGATTTTGAAGAATCTAGCCCTAATTCTTTACATTTTTGGCGTGTGCTTGTACCACCTGAATGTGTGGTTGTCGAAAGCAACAATCTGTTCACAATTTCAGCATTTGTGTAACAAACCTTAAAATGTTCATCATCAGGGAGTTCTTTTAAATCAATGTCGATATAGTCTATGTATTTTTCAAACTCATTGACTAATTCTTGCATCAAATCAATGCAACACTCAACAATTTTTTGTTCAGAATGAGATTCAATCATAATTACATATCTCCTTTAACACATTCATCATACCAATAATCAATTGCAGGCTCAATCAGCCAGTCAAAAGAAAGGCAGGATAATGCCAAGACACACAATTCTTGTAAAGAACCATAACCTTCTGTCTTGATGATATTGCCGTCAAGAAAGTAGTTGATAGAGAAGTTTTCAAGATTTATTTTTGTTTGTACATCGTACAATTCATCATCTGTAGTTGTGTAAGCAACATCAATGGATGATAAATCTGAGAAATCAACTTTTTCATTACCATATTCTTCCTCAACAAAGTCTGAAATAAGTTTTTTTGCATCTTCAAGTGAATATATTTTACTCATAATGAAACCTCTTATTATTTTTTGTACACCAGTTAAGTACAACTTAACTGCCATACATCATTAATTGCGATTTTGTTATAACGATTAAAAATTTCAACAAGTGTAAGAATACGATTCTTAACCCACTCGAAATCTTCATATACATCCTTCATGTCATACGGAGCACCATTTACTCCGTGACCGGACTCGTCAAGCCAAATTACAGCGTGTTCTGACACATCAAAATTCAAATGATTTGACAATGCATCGCAAGCCAATTCAGACCAGTTAATTGGGATTTCCTGTTCAATGAAATAGGAAATATCAATATCATAAAGACATTCTTGATCTGCCGGACTGTAAAAATGCAATGTAGCAATTCCGTTATTTATTTCTTCACTTATAAATTCAAAATCTTCCTCTTCAAGCATTTCAATAAGCTCTTCAGGAAAAGTTTCTGTTATTGTTTTATACATAATTAAGCCTCCAAAATTTTGCCTGATTTCCAATCATAGCCTCGTTTTGCAAGCATACGTCTTGCAGCTTGCACAGAGGAATTATCGGAATGACCATGAGCTTTTGTCAACAACTTTTCAGTGGGTGTTTTGTCACGAAGAATATCACAACTTAAAAGGAAGTCATAATTTTGCTTTTCATTTTCTCTGATAATACGATACTTATCAGCAGCAATTTTACATTCCTTCTCAAATTTGCGTTTTCCTTGTTCAGATTTCAACTGTCTATTGCATCTGAGCTTGTCAAAAACATAGCCGCTGACAGGTGAACTACAACCTTTAAAACCTAAGTATTCATCTTCGGTCATTGCATTTGAAGGAATACCGCAGGGATTGTCCATAGTTGGAACAGTTGCAATAACTACAAGTCTATTCATGACTTCTTCGTCACGGTCAAACAGTACAGGCTTTGTCAGATAATATGCGTCATCGTCTGAATTTGATTCAACATATACAATATCTTCTGATGTTCCGTTATCGAGATGCCTCATAATATCGTCAAACCAATCATATATATCGGTACCTTTGTCGATACAATACTGAAGACATTGTGAATCAAGCAGATCAAAAAATACATCTGTGTCACCTTCTGAGTTTATATATGACTCTTTAATCAAGTCATATGAAATATGATTTTCGACATACTGTCCTCCGGCGTTTGAATCGGGATTATAATATAAATCAACAATTTCAGCGGAATTATGATTGAGATACCATCTGTCAATGGTTGTGTATAATAACATATTTGTTTCTCCTTTTATAAAATTGTGAGGTGCTTAAATTAAGCACCTCACATTTCATTAATTACTTTTCTGCTATACGCATTGGAACCAAAACAGTTTCAGTTTCTGTTTTGCCTTTGATAATAATTGGATTTAAAGCATTTTTGATTGATAATGAAACATTATCATCATTAACTGCTTTAACACAATCAGTTAAGTAACCTACATTGATTCCGATTCTTTCAGGAGATTCAGAAGTAATACCCTGAGTCTCGATCGGAACCGTGTCAACATATGTAGCTGTTTTGCCATTATAAGATAAGCTCATATTGTCATCACTTATCGTCATAACGACCAATACCTCGTCTTTTGTGGCAACAGTAGTTATCTGTTTAAGCACGCCCAAAAGTAAGGCTGTATCTACTTTTACAGATTTTTCATGTTCAACAAAAAAAGTATCAACTTCCATTAAAGTGCCGGTCAGCAATGATGTTCTCAACACGGTTTGGTTATCAACGATAAAGACTGCCTTGTTTCCTGATTTGTTAATGCCGATATTGATTTTACTGTTAGCACTTTTCAGGCAACACATCAATATGGATACCGCGTCTTTTGTAATCGTAAATGTAAACTCACCTTCCGACTTGATTCTGCTTCTTGCAATCTTGAAACCATCAATTGCATAAGCTTCAAGCATTCCGTTTTTGCACACGAAATTCAGCCCTGTAAATATGGGCTTTGAATTGTTGGTACTCATCGCAAACGCACAATTTTCAAGTGCAGTACGAATGAAACTGCTTTCAATCATAGCAAAATTCAATTCGGTAGGATTGATTTCCTCAATTGTAGGAAAATCCTTACTTTCGACATTGAATTTGCAAGATGATTTTTTACCGCGTGTTTTTACAGATACGCAATTACCTTCGCTTTCAATATCAAGAGTTGTTCCGGCAGGCATTGACAATATGAGTCGTACTACGCCGTCTGGAAATATGATTGCCTCATCAGGAAGCTCAGGAATCATACCGAGTTCATCTGAACCTAATTTGTATGAAAGCGTGTCTGCTATACTGCAACAATGAAAGAAACCTTTGCGGTCTGCCATAACAGCCATAGGATATATTCCTGATTTTCTGTTGCTCATATAAATTTTACTCATAAGAGCAAGTTTATCTTTAAGTGTTGTTGTAATTGTAAAACTCATTTTTTTCATAATAATACTCCTTTTATTTCTTTAATAAATTTGATAAAACAGTAGCTTCAAGCAAATTTTTAAATTTGTTAATTTGCTCTGTACAGTCCGAGGTAACATTCCCATTCCCATACGCTCTCGCTTGTACGAGAGAAAGCTGATTGTTTTCTTCTTTCTTAAATTCTACCGTTGCATAAGGCTTGTTTGCCTTTGCAACAAAACAAATATAATTTTTTCCCTCACACATCTTGTCAAAATAATTGAATTTACCTACACAAATGTGCATCAAATCTCCTTGATGTACAAAATCTGACTTGCTGTGAGGAAAAGAAAACTTGAAATTACCAATATCTTTGCCGTCCAATTCATGTAACGGTTCAATAATAGATAACAGCATCTTGTTCTTTTTAATAATTTTCTTTTTTTCTCGCTTATCTTTCTCTCTGTTAAGCCAATTAAGTGCATCATCGTGAGATTGCATAAGGTCCTGCGGAAACAGAAAATGTTTGCTGTACTCAAGAACCGAATATGTTGTATTGTGACTCAAGCTATATGCCTCAAGATACATACTCACATAATCTTGTAATTCGATTATGCTTCCTGACTGCTTCTCAAGATAAGACACAACCTGTCTAACCGTCACTTTGTATGTTACGCAAAAATCAACAATACGATTGACTGAATTTGGAACATTTTCACCCTTCTTACTTTTACAGTAGTTATAGGCAAGCATAAAATCCTCAAATTTATCGGTAAACTTTTCGTTGAAGTGTTGCATACAACGCAATGTTAGATAGTCAATATTATTCTCAACAGCAAATTTAAGAAAACGCTTATTGCACTTAATGAATTCTTTTACTGTATACGGAAGATATTCATTGAATTTTGCGTCATAACAAAAGCTTCTTATGGATTGAAAAATTACATGAGATGACAAATTTATCAAACCAATTTTTTCGAGCTTTTCAGCAAGTATTGTATTTTTACTGCCAAGAATAAGTTCTTCAAGTCTTTGAGAATCAACTACACCATTGGAAATACAATGCGAGATTGAGTCTATCACATCAGATATACCGGAAATCTTCTGAGTAATACTATTAAGATTTCCTTTATATATCTTTTCAGATTCATAGTATCTGTTGGGTAACATTCCAACCAAGTGATAACCCTCACTCGGTTTAGAATTTTGCCAGAACAAGACACCGGTTGTGTAATCATATTTGCGTATATGATAACTGAATGAAGTTCTGTTTAGGTCAAACAAATCTCTTTCATATTCATCTATACTGCGGTCAGCTTTTATTTCTTGAATATAGCCTGACTCAACTTTTGCTCTAATCACTTCAGATACATCGAAATGTCTTACCATAAGTCTATCGTCATCGTATATATCAAGCATCGAATAGCACTTAAATTTGTATCTGCTTGATAATTGCTTATATGATACAGCTGTCAGATTCTTATGACAGTACGGGCATTTGTAGTTATGCCTTGATACAAGATTTTTTTGAAAAGCGATTTTTTTAAAACACTTTCCGCAAAACCCTGTTTTTCTGTCATTTGTGGAGAATACAACTTTATAGCCGTAATCGTCATAACAAAATGATATAAACTCACGAGATGCTTTAGGTACACATTCCCACATTTCGTTTTTGGCTTTCTGATTTTCTGCCATATGCATAATTTTCAGTTTTTCTTTCCGAGATAATATATGGGAACAAAGTGTGTTATAGGCACTTCTACCGTCTTTATCATCGTCGTTAAAAAACTTATAAACACAAGCTCCGTTAAATACCGTAGCATTAGAAGAAATGTACTGATTTATGCACGCAACAGACCATCTGCCATTTTCGAGCAAAGTTAGAATATCGCCCTCTTTGCTGATAACAGACAAAAACTTTCCATCCGCATTGATTCCTTTGCCAACGAGATATTTCTTATGTTCGATTATCTTAATAGAAAACATAATCAAGCTTCCGCAATAATCATCAGCATTTTTGACGAATGACAAAACCCAACCGGGAAACGGCTGGGTTCTCATTTTTCGTATTGACTTTTTAGAAGGCAACATTAGTTACTACCTCCCAACAATGAAAACAAATCAAGAGGTTTTTCTTCCTCTTTCTCAACTTTCTTATCAGGCTTAGCAGCACTCTTTTTTGTACTGCCATTCTTAGTAACTTTCTTTGTTGTTCCTTCATTTGTCTTTTTGGCTTTAGATTTAGCCTTGACTTTTGCTTTAGCTTCAGCCTCTTTTTCAGCGATAACGGCATCATCAAGGTCATAATAATCATCAAGAATTGCAAAAATCTGGCGATGATCCAAACCGATTCCGTTACCAACAGACATTGACTTTACCTGCTTTGTCAAATAATCGAAAGCTTTGGAAAAGTTTTTACTCTTAATCAATACCTGTTTGCTGAAATTGATATCTGTTTTTGCACGGTTATAAATGTGCAAAAAGCAAGCAATTAAAGGCAAGCCGTTAATTCCGAAATAAGTGTCCTGAGCAAGGCGATTTAATGCAGTATCAATAATTTCATCTTCTGAAACATTATCGAAACTGATAATCGGCTTAAAATCATCGTAATTGATGTTTGGCACATCCTCTACCTTGATTTCAGGCATTTGCACTTTTTCTTCATCTTTTTCTTCCGAGGAAACTTCAGTTGTTTTCACCTTTTCCTCTTTTGAAGGTTCTGATAATACTTCAGGTGTTAATGGTTCATTTGTAGAAACACTATTATCACTTCTCGGTAATACCATAACATTTTCCTCTTCTTCAACATCAATGTTCTTCATTGTGTCGATTTCACTAAATACTGACATAATTTTCTCCTTTTCCACCGGTCGTGAAGATTAAGGGTTTTCCCACCGGTAACATACTCTTTTCTCGGCGACATTACTGCCGTCTTTTAACCTTATAAAAGGTTGGGTTTATTATATATAAAAAAAGCCACACAGCATTTAAGCTATGTGGCT
>NZ_DBLZMS010000008.1:0-129530 GCF_057037865.1 Ruminococcoides sp. | reverse complement strand
TCTAAACGGGCTTTCGATTCCCATCTGATTGATTTATTTCTTCAATATGCAAAAAGAAAAGGTACTCGTTTTTGAGTACCTTTTAATGTGGAGCGGATGATTACTTTGTGATACAGAAGTTGCCAATCTCGTCTTTGTCTAAAGCGTTTGGGCTTAACTTGGATCAACGCTACGCCCTAAAAACAGTTCGCTGAACTGTTTTCTAAACGGGCTTTCGATTCCCATCTGATTGATTTATTTCTTCAATATGCAAAAAGAAAAGGTACTCGTTTTTGAGTACCTTTTAATGTGGAGCGGATGATGGGAATCGAACCCACACGATCAGCTTGGAAGGCTGAAGTTCTACCACTAAACTACATCCGCTTATCTGTAACATTGTTATTATATCACGCAGTTTGGTATATGTCAAGAATTTTTTTGTTGTGAAATATACAGGGGTATTCGATGAACACCCCTGATGAATTTAAATAACTTATTATCTCACAAATTCGAACTTGTTTCAAATCGTTTTCGCAATTGTTTTAACGCTTTGGTTTCGATGCGGCTGACATAGGAACGGGATATGCCTAACATTTTGGCAACACTTTTTTGAGTCATGGCTTCCTTGCCGTCAAGACCGTATCTCAGTACAATAATCTTTTGCTCACGCTCGTTAAGTTCCTCTTTTATGAACTGACCGAGCTTTTTTGAATTAAGCTTTAAATCAAGATTGTCGATTATATTATCGTCAACCGACATAATATCAAGAAGGGTGAGAGGGTTGCCGTCCTTGTCGGTATCAATTGTTTCGTTTAAAGAAATATCCTGTGCACTTTTCTTTGCATTTCTGAAATGCATAAGAATTTCGTTTTCAATGCATCTGCTCGCATAAGAACTTAATTTTATGTTTTTGTTCATGTCAAATGTGTTGATTGCCTTTATCAGACCGATTGTGCCGATTGATACAAGGTCATCCTGTTCGCTTTGTGTTCCGTAATATTTCTTTATTATGTGTGCGACAAGTCGCAAATTGTGTTCAACAAGCATATTTCTTGCCGCAATATCGCCGTTTGCACTTTTTTCAAGACATTCACGCTCTTGCTTTTCTGTTAAAGGTTTCGGAAACGAACCGCCTCCGCAAACATGAAGAATGAAAAAACATATATATTGTCCTAAAAATCCGAGTAACTCAATCATAACAGCACCCCTTAAACTAAAATTTATCGTTATATAATTTTATTCGTGAAATGTTCAATAATTGCCTGTACCTGATTTTCCTCAAAAAACTTCACAAAGCAATCAAAAACTTGATTTTTGCAATGAATTTGTATAATATACCACTTGAAATTTTGGCAAGAATAAACTACAATTTAACTATGTCGTGTTTCGACAAAATATTTTAGGGGGGCTTTCTTTTGGAAAAGATTTTCAAACTGAAAGAAAACGGCACTAATGTCAAAACCGAGATTATTGCCGGCATTACAACATTCCTTGCAATGGCTTACATACTCGCTGTAAACCCGAGTATTCTTTCTGCCGCAGGAATGGATCCGAATGCAATCTTTGCAGCAACAGCTGTATCGGCTGCTTTCGCAACACTCATCATGGCATTTTATGCCAACTATCCTGTAGTTCTTGCTTCCGGTATGGGACTGAATGCATATTTTGCATACACAGTTGTTCCGCAGCTTGCAGAGCAGGGTATCACAAATCCATGGCAGGTAGCTTTGACAGCTATCCTTGTTGAGGGTATTATTTTCATTATCCTCTCAATCTTCAAATTCCGTGAAACACTTGTAAACAAGGTTCCTCAGAACCTTAAGTACGGTATTTCGGCAGGTATCGGTCTTTTTATCACAATTGTAGGTCTTAAGGGCGCAGGCGTTATCACAACAGACGCTTACTATGACGGCAAGGCTGTTCAGTCATCAACTCTCGTTAAGCTCGGTGATGTTGGTTCTGCTCCGGTGGTTCTTGCACTTGTCGGTATCCTCATTGTTGCTACACTCTGGCACTACAGAGTTAAAGGCTCAATCCTTATCGGTATCCTTGCAACATGGGTTCTCGGCATCATTGCTCAGCTTTGCGGTTGGTATCAGGGTGCATCGCTCATTCCTGATTTTGCAAACTACTCTGTATTCGGACCTGTCCAGAATATGGCAACAGAAACTTTCTTCAAGTTTGATTTCGGTTATGTGGCACAGCATGCGCTTAACTTTGCCGTTATCGTATTTGCATTCCTCTTTGTTGACCTCTTCGATACAGTAGGTACACTTATCGGTGTTGCTCAGGAAGGTAACCTCCTCAATGAAAAGGGCGAACTTCCCCGTGTAGGTCGTGCTCTTATGTCTGACGCACTCGGTACATGCCTTGGTGCTTGCCTCGGTACATCAACAGTAACATCTTATGTTGAGTCAACAACAGGTGTTGCAGAGGGTGGCAGAACAGGTCTTACAGCTCTTACTTCTGCAATTCTCTTTATCCTTGCTATTCCGCTTTATCCGATTTTCCTTGCTATTCCTTCATTTGCAACAGCTCCTGCACTCGTATTTGTAGGTCTTCTTATGATTAAGAATGTTACAAAGATGGATTTTGACTCAGACATTGCCGATACAGTCGGCGGTTTTGTAGCAATCATCTTTATGCCGTTTGCATATTCAATAGCAACAGGTATCATGTTCGGTATCCTTACTTGGGTTATTCTCAAGATTGTTACAGGCAAAATCAAAGAAATTCATCCGATTATGTGGGTTGCGTTTGCTTTGTTTGCAGTAAGAATTGTAACACTGATTTGCGGTGTATCGTCGTAACTTCATATATAAACTCTGCGGGGGCGTTTTTCGCTCCCGCTTTTTGTGTTTTCTTACAAGTTAAATAGGTTATTGTTGTGCAACAGGCTCATTGACATATACAGCCGTTTATGATATGCTTTAATCATATTATTAATATATGAATAGGGTGGTTAATTTGAAAATTTCAACAAAGGGCAGGTATGCGCTCCGACTTATGGTTGACCTTGCTCAGTGTAAACAAGGGGAAAATGTAGCCCTAAAGGAGGTTGCCGCCCGTCAGGGAATATCGCTTAAATACCTTGAACAGATTATTACCGTACTTACAAAGGCAGGTTATGTGCTCAGCGCAAGAGGTTCAAACGGAGGATATCGTCTTGCTCATGAACCCGAATATTATACAGTCGGTATGATTTTAAGACTCACCGAGGGCAGTCTTGCACCCGTGGCTTGCCTTGAGGGTAATGAAAATACCTGTGATCGTCGTGAACAATGTTCAACGCTTTTTGTGTGGGAAAAACTCCAGAAGGCTATTGACGATGTTGTTGACAACATTACTCTTGCCGACATTATTGCAAATTCGGCAGATAACTATGTAATTTAATATAATCCGAAAGCATCCTTTACGGGTGCTTTTGTTGTTTACACAGCAATTTAGTAGGTAATGCGGTGTTTTGCCGTTTGCAAATGATGTTTTTGAATATTAGTTTTAAAAAATCAGAAAAAATTTCAAATTGACTGCTTAACGGTTGAAATTAAAAAAACGGCTTGAATATCGGCTTTTTCGACCTTTTCAATGATCAAAGCCCAGCAAACCTACTAAACCAATAGGAAAGATAAGAAAAAATTTCAAAAAACCTATTGACAAATAAAAAATCTGTGGTATGATATAGACAATCCAATTAAAACCCACCAATCAAATAGGAAATATGGGAAAGGTGATCCGAATGAAAAATCTCAGATTTAAACGATGTTGCAGTAATGCGCGAATGTGATACGGGACACATCAAATCCGCAACATAACTTCTGAAATTAAAATTAAAATGAAATGAGGACATTAAAATGAGTAAATTAAGCGAAAGAAATCTTAAATTTGAAACGAAACAGCTTCACATCGGTCAGGAAACAGCAGACCCTGTAACAGACGCAAGAGCAGTTCCGATTTACGCAACTACTTCTTATGTATTCCACAACAGTCAGCACGCCGCAGACCGCTTTGCACTCAAAGATGCAGGTAACATCTACGGCAGACTTACAAACCCGACAGAGGATGTTTTTGAAAAGAGAATTGCAGCTCTTGAGGGCGGCACAGCAGCTCTTGCAGTTGCATCAGGTGCAGCGGCAGTTTCATATGCACTTCAGGCTCTTGCAAAAGCAGGTGACAACATCGTAGCCGCAAAGACAATCTACGGCGGCACATACAACTGGCTTGAGCATACATTCTCAGAGTACGGTGTAACAACAAAGTTTGTTGATCCTGACGAAGAAAACGCATTTGAAAATGCAATTGACGAAAACACAAAGGCTGTTTTCATTGAATCACTCGGTAACCCCAATTCAAATATTATTGATATTGAAGAAGTGGCAAACATTGCTCATTCACACAAGATTCCGCTTGTAATCGACAGCACATTCGCTACACCTTATCTTCTCAGACCGTTTGAGTACGGCGCAGATATCGTTGTTCATTCGGCAACAAAGTTTATCGGCGGTCACGGTACGGCTCTCGGCGGTGTAATCGTTGAAAGCGGCAAGTTTGACTGGGCTGCATCAGGCAAGTTTCCACAGTTCTCAGAGCCTAACGCATCATACCACGGTGCAGTATTTACAGAGGCCGCTCCGGGTGCTGCTCTTGTAACTTATATCCGTGCCATTCTCCTCAGAGATACAGGCGCTACACTTTCACCGTTCCATGCATTTTTATTCCTCCAGGGCCTTGAAACACTTTCACTTCGTGTTGAACGCCATGTTGAAAATGCACTCAAGGTTGTTGACTTCCTCTCTAAGAACCCGAAGGTAGAAAATGTTAATCATCCTTCACTTCCTGACAGCAAGTACAACGCACTTTACAAGAAATACTTCCCGAAGGGTGCAGGTTCAATCTTCACATTTGAAATCAAGGGCGATGCTGAAACTGCAAAGAAATTCATCGACCACCTCGAAGTATTCTCACTTCTTGCAAATGTTGCAGATGTTAAATCTCTTGCAATTCACCCTGCATCAACAACTCATTCACAGCTCAGCGAGGCAGAGCTTGCAGAACAGGGCATTAAGCCAAACACTATCAGACTTTCAATCGGCACAGAGAATATCGACGATATTATCTATGACCTTCAGGAAGCATTTGATTCACTTGATGACTGATTTTAATTTGTTTAATTTTGAAAGGACTTGATTTTTGTGAGCAAAGTATATACAAGTGTAACAGAACTTATCGGCAGAACACCGCTTATCGAACTCGTTAATATAGAAAAGAAATATGACCTCAAGGCAAAGGTTGTTGCAAAGCTTGAACTCTTTAATCCTGCCGGCAGTGTTAAGGACAGAGTGGCAAGAGCTATGGTTGAGGATGCTGAAAAGAGCGGTAAGCTCAAAAAGGGTTCAACAATCATTGAACCGACATCAGGTAACACAGGCATCGGTCTTGCATCTGTAGCTACTGCAAAGGGCTACAAGACAATCCTCACAATGCCCGAAACAATGAGCGTTGAGAGAAGAAACCTCCTCAAGGCATACGGTGCTGAAATCGTTCTTACTGACGGTACAAAGGGTATGAGCGGTGCAATTGCAAAGGCTAAAGAGCTTGAAAAGGAAATTGACGGCGGCATTATCCTCGGTCAGTTTGAGAATCCTGCTAACCCTAAGGCTCATTTTGATACAACGGGTCCGGAAATCTGGGAGGATACGGACGGCAATGTTGATTTCTTCGTTGCAGGTGTCGGCACAGGCGGTACACTTAGCGGTGTGGGTAACTTCCTCAAGTCAAAGAAGGCTGATGTAAAGGTTGTTGCAGTTGAGCCGCAGACTTCTCCCGTACTTTCGGAGGGCCACGGCGGTCCTCATAAGATTCAGGGTATCGGCGCAGGCTTTGTTCCCGATACTCTCGATACAAAGGTATATGACGAAATTCTTCCGATTGCTAACGAAGCCGCTTTCTCAAATGCAAATGATATTGCAAAGACAGAAGGTATCCTCGTAGGTATCTCATCAGGCGCCGCTCTTGCAGCCGCAATTGAGCTTGCCAAGCGTGAAGAAAATGCAGGTAAGACAATCGTTGCATTGTTCCCCGACACAGGTGAGCGTTACCTTTCAACAGGCGTATTTAACAGCTAATAAGTAATTGGATTACTTCCCGATATTGACAAAGGACAGCCACATAGACTGTCCTTTGTCTTTTTTTATTGCAACCGTTAATTCGATATGGTACAATTGTTTTGTAGGTGAGTTTATGAAAGTTAAAATTTGCGGAATTACATCCGCCGAAGACATTAAGATAGTAAATGCCTGCAAACCCGATTTTGCGGGCTTTGTAATGTTCTTTTCAAAGAGTAAGCGGAATATTTCTCCCAAAACCGCCAAGAGCCTGATTGAAACGCTTGATAAAAATGTTTTGTCGGTTGCGGTAACTGTTTCACCGACTCTTGAACAGGTGAAAACTGCATATGACTGCGGTTTCGACTACATTCAAATTTACGGTGAGGTTGGAGAAGATGTGCTTTCAAATCCGTATTTAAAGGTAATCCGTGCGTTTAATGTGAGCGACCTTGAAAAGTTTGACGAATACAGAATGAATCAGAACATTGTAGGCTATGTTTTTGACGCACACGAACCCGGCAGCGGAAAAACCTTTGACTGGACAATGCTTGAAAATCTGCCTCGTGATGATAAATTGTTTATGCTTGCAGGAGGTTTGAATCCCGAAACCGTTGCAAAAGCCGTAAAAGCCGTTAAGCCTGACGGAGTTGATGTAAGTTCGGGTGTTGAAAATTCAAACGGCAACGGTAAAGATTTTGAAAAAGTGAAGAAATTTATTATATCGGCTCGAAGTGAAAATTAATAAAACAGTAAAAAAATGTTGACAAACCGTGATTTTATGTTATAATAAATCTGTTATGTTGTGTACATAACAATCCTTGCGGTGAAAACCGCCATAATGTCCAGAAGGAGGTGCAATATTAATGGCAGTAACAGCTAATTACGAAACAGTAATGATCATTTCAATGAAGAAGGGCGAAGAAGGTATCCAGGCCATCGTTGAAAAGTTCAAGGCTCTCATTGAGAAGCATGCCACTTTGAAGAATGTTGACGAATGGGGCAAGAGAAAGCTTGCTTACCTTATCAACAAAGAGAGCGAAGGCTATTATGTTCTTTTCGATTTTGAAAGTGAAGCTGAGTTCCCTGCAGAGCTCGACCGTATCTACAAGATCACAGAAGGCGTAATGCGTTCAATGATAATCAAGAAGGAAGTCGAATAATCAATTTGTAGGGGTTAACCCGAACACGAAAGGAAAAGTATGTTAAACAGAGTAATCTTAATGGGCAGAATTACAGCTGACCCTGAATTAAAAACAACAAACACAGGCGTAAGCGTTACAAGCTTCAGCATTGCAGTTGATCGCAACTATGTAAAGCAGGGCGAGGAGCGTAAAGCCGACTTCTTTAATATTGTATGTTGGAGAAGTACAGCGGAATTTGTATGCCGTTACTTTGGAAAGGGTTCTCTCATTGCTGTTGAAGGACAGCTCCAGAGCCGTCAGTTCCAGGCTAAGGACGGTTCAAACCGTTACGTTGTTGAGGTTGTAGCAGACAATGTTTCGTTCACAGGCGAACGCCGTGACAACAATGCAGGCGGCTACAATCAGTCCTATGGCGGCAATCAGTCATACGGTGCTCCGTCTTACGGCGGAAACCAGGCTTATCATCAGGAACCTGCTCAGCAGGCACCTGCGTCTTATCAGAGCGGTTCAAACTCTGATTTTCAGGATATGCCGTTGGACGATGATTTACCATTTTAACTTCAACTTAATTTAAATAATTCTCATTGAAAGGAGAACTTCATCATGGCAGACAGACCAATGAACCGTGGCAGAAAAGCTCGCAAGAAGGTTTGCGGCTTCTGTGTTGACAAGGTTGAGAATATCGATTACAAGGATATCGCTCGTCTTCGTCGTTATATGTCAGAAAGAGGAAAGATTCTTCCTCGTCGTGTAACAGGTACTTGCGCAAGACATCAGCGTGAGCTTACAGTTGCTATCAAGCGTGCTCGTCACCTTGCTTTGCTTCCTTACACAGCTGACTAATTTAATAACAGCTTTTAACACCGTACTTTTTGTACGGTGTTTTTTTATGCAATAAAAGCAGGGTATTTTTAGTACCCTGCTTTTTTGTTAAAATAAATCGCTGTGTGAACCTGTTCTTGTAAGAAATAATATCAGTTCATCTTCTAAATACTCATAAATTAACAGCCAGTCAGGCTCTAAGTGACATTCATGTTTGCCTTTGTAGTTTCCTATCAGCAAATGGTCACGATATTTGTCCGGAAGAATTTCGTCATTTGCGAGCATATCAATTACTTTTTTCAGAATGTTCAAATCTTTGTTTTGCTTTTTAATTTTTTTAAAATCTTTTTTGAATTGATTTGTGGGTTTGATTATATATTTCATTTATCCAAATCCTCAAATAATTCATCGGCACTGCTATAGCTCTTATAAAGTTCGGGATGTTTTTTCATCTCTTCAACTTCGGCAAAAGCTGCTTCGGTTTCTGCATTATATTTGCGAATAGTAAATGGAATACCGTTAAATTCAAGCGACTGCTGAATGAAAAGATTGATGGCGGTAGTCATATCAAGTCCTAAAGATGAAAACAGTTCCTGTGCTTTTAATTTTTTATCAGCATCAATTCTGATGTTTATATTTGTCATAGCCATAAAATCATCTCCTTGCTATTATGTTATCACAATGTAATAACATTGTCAACATTATCTTGTGCATATTTTTTGTTAGTTTTTTCTGTAATTAACCTATTGACAAATACCCTAATGGGGTATACAATCATAACTGTAAGATACCTATAGGGGGTATCATAAAAGGGCTTTGAATAATATATCCCATTTTGAAATTATGAGGTTGATATTATGGAGAATAATAAGTGTGAACATTGTGCAAAACACAAGCACCGTACCGAAAAAGAATACAAGTCGCTTGTAAACCGACTTAATCGTATTGAAGGTCAGATACGGGGGATAAAGGGTATGCTTGAAAAAGACGCCTACTGTCCCGATATTCTGGTACAGGTTGCCGCCGCCAATGCGGCACTCAACGCTTTTAACAAGGAGTTGCTTGCTAATCATATCCGCACCTGTGTTGCAGATGACATAAGGGCAGGTAACGATGAAACAATTGACGAGCTTGTCGGTGTTTTGCAAAAGCTTATGAAGTAGGAGAAACTATGACTCAATACAATGTAACGGGCATGAGCTGTGCCGCCTGTGTTGCCCGTGTTGAAAAGGCGGTATCAAAGATTGACGGAGTAAATTCCTGTTCCGTCAGTCTGCTTACAAATTCAATGAATGTTGACGGTTCAGCTGATTCGTCTGCAATTATAAAAGCCGTGCAGAATGCCGGCTATGGTGCGTCTTTGAAAGGCAAAGAGAAAAAATCGCCCGATGCAGAGGATTCTCTCAAAGATACCGAAACACCCAAAATCAGAAAAAGACTTATCGCATCGCTCATTTTCCTTGCAGTGTTGATGTATTTTTCAATGGGACATATGATGTGGGGATGGCCTTTGCCGTCATTTTTTGACAACAACCATATTGCAATGGGACTTGTTCAGCTGATTTTGTCAGGCATAGTGATGGTGATTAATCAGAAATTTTTTGTCAGCGGCTTCAAGGGGATTATCCGCCTTGCTCCCAATATGGACACGCTTGTTGCACTTGGTTCGGGCACAGCCTTTGTTTACAGCACAATTGCGTTGTTTATGATGACCGATGCACAGGTGAGAGGTGACTCGGCGGCGGTTATGTCGTATATGCACGAGTTCTATTTTGAATCAGCCGCAATGATTTTGGCACTCATCACAGTCGGTAAAATGCTTGAGGCTCACTCAAAGGGCAAAACTACCGACGCTCTCAAAGGCTTGATGAAACTTGCACCAAAGACTGCTACGATTATAGTTGACGGTGTTGAAAAGACTGTTCCGATAGAGCAGGTGAAAAAAGGCGATATATTCGCAGTTCGTCCGGGTGAGAGTATTCCTGTTGACGGAGTTGTTATTGACGGAGAAAGTGCCGTCAATGAATCAGCGCTGACGGGTGAAAGCGTTCCTGTTGACAAGCTTGTCGGCGATACGGTTTCAGCCGCAACAATCAATCAGTCGGGATATATCCGCTGTGAGGCTACGAGAATCGGTGAGGACACAACGCTGTCGCAGATTATTAAAATGGTCAGCGATGCGTCAGCCACCAAAGCGCCTATCGCAAAAATTGCCGACAGGGTATCGGGTGTGTTTGTTCCTGCGGTAATCACAATTGCCGTGATTACTGCAATCGTGTGGCTGATGCTCGGTCAAAGTGTAGGATTTTCGCTTGCAAGAGCCATTTCCGTTCTTGTAATCAGTTGTCCGTGTGCATTGGGACTTGCAACCCCTGTTGCGATTATGGTCGGCAACGGTGTCGGTGCAAAGAACGGAATCCTCTTTAAAACTGCAGTTTCACTTGAAACGGCAGGCAGAATTGACACGGTTGTTCTTGACAAAACAGGCACGGTTACCAAGGGTGAACCCGCCGTTACCGATATCGTTACAGTCGAAAATATCTCGGAAACCGAGCTTTTGAAAACAGCCGTTGCTCTTGAAAAATCAAGCGAACATCCGCTTGCAAAGGCAATTGTAGTTTATGCAAACGACAGGCATATTATCGGCGATGCCGTGACTGAGTTCAATGCCGTAACGGGTAACGGACTTACCGCAAAAATCGGCTCAGAAAGCGTTTACGGCGGCAATTACAGATATATTTCACAGTTTGCTGAAATTTCATCAGACGAAAAAGCAAAGGCTGAACAGCTTGCGGAAGAGGGCAAAACTCCGCTGTATTTCTGTAAAGGAAATAAACTTCTCGGTATTATTGCTGTTGCAGACATAATAAAAGAGGACGGCAAACAGGCTGTTAATGAACTCAAAAATATGGGTGTGCGTGTTGTAATGCTTACGGGCGATAACGAAAAAACCGCAAAAGCCGTTGCAAAAAATGCAGACATTGATGAAGTTGTTGCAGGAGTTCTTCCTGACGGCAAGGAAAAGAATGTAAAAGAGCTGAAAAAATACGGCAAGGTTGCAATGGTCGGTGACGGCATTAACGATGCGCCTGCCCTCACAAGCGCAGACTTGGGTATTGCAATCGGAGCGGGAACGGATGTTGCAATTGATGCGGCAGATGTTGTACTCGTAAAGAGCCGCCTTGCAGATGTTCCTGCAACAATAAGACTCGGCAGAGTAACACTCCGTAACATTCACGAAAATCTTTTCTGGGCATTTATTTACAATGTAATCGGTATTCCGCTTGCCATGGGTGCATTTGTCAATCTTTTCGGCTGGCAGTTAAATCCGATGTTCGGTGCGGCGGCAATGAGCCTTTCAAGCTTTTGTGTTGTAACAAATGCATTAAGACTTAATTTTGTTAAGGTTCACAGCTCAAAGCATGACAGAAAAATAAAACATAAAAATAAAAAGGAGAATAAAACCATGGAAAAAACAATGAAAATCGAAGGTATGATGTGTCCGCATTGCGAGGCAACAGTAAAGAAAACTCTTGAGGCAATTGACGGTGTTGAATCGGCAGAAGTAAGCCACGAGAAAGGCTCAGCCGTTCTTACAATGTCAAAAAATGTTGAAGATTCCGTTCTAAAAAAAGCAGTAGAGGACGCAGGATACAAAGTAAATTGAAAATTTAAAATGTAAAATTGAAAATTAAGGTCGGGAAGAGAGTGTGTAAAATGAAATGCTCTGTTTCCCGACCTTTGTTTTATTGTATGTAAAATTGTGCAAAATAATGACAGCGTAATTACAATTGCTTGACATTGTAATTTGTATGTGGTATTATACATATACAGATATAAAGGAGTTGATTTTATGGCAACAACAAATCTGAATGTCAGAGTTGATGAAAATCTTAAAAAAACAGCTGACACATTGCTTAACGAACTTGGTTTGAATATGTCAACAGCAATCAATATCTATCTCAAACAAATTGTCAGGGAGAACGGCATACCGTTTGAAATCAAACTTGATAAGCCAAATGCAGAAACCTTGCAGGCTATGCAGGATGTCAGAGAGGGCAAAAATCTTCACGGTCCTTTTAATTCTTTAAGCGAGCTTATGGAGGACTTGAATGCTGACGATTAAGTATCATACCCTGTTTAAAAAGGATTTTAAAAGAATAAAAAAGCGTGGCGATTTATTCTGAACTTAATATTTTAAATTAAGGCACTTTGTAGAAATGCAGAGTGCTTTTTATGTATAATAAAATTTCAAAGTTTTGTAATCATTTGTATGGGAACATCCACTATACACTTTTCATGTAACGGTAAAAAGTTTGTGATAAGACTGGTTTTATAAATGCAACAAAGATGTTGTTCTACATAAGAAAAAACGGAGTAACCAAAACCGATTACTCCGTAAATTCAATGTTAAATTACATTTTGTTTGCAAGGGCTCTTTCAAGCCAAATGTCTGCAATATCCATAGCAAGGAACAATCCCTTTTTCTCGCTTGACTTAACAAGCTGTTTTCTCGGTGAAAGATAAGGGTCTGTAGCCATTAGCTGAACTGTTACCTTATCGGCAATCTCAGTTCCGTTGACATCCTTTTTGCTTTTGATTTGCATTCTTATAACATACGGTTCTTCCATACTGCCGTAGTAAATCTCGTCATTGCAACGAACGAGCGGTCTGCCCTTGTAAGTCGAAAATTTCTTTTCGGTCTTTTTGGTATCTGCCACAAGGCATCATCCTTTCTTAAACATTAAGATACGATTTTACCAGTGCTTCAAGTAGGTCGTCACGGTCGATCTTGCTGATGATGTTGCGAGCGTTATTATATGTTGTAATATAGGTCGGATCCTCGCTTAAAATATATCCCACAATCTGATTAATAGGGTTATATCCTTTTTGGCGGAGGGCATCATAAACGATTGTAAGCCCTGCTTTTATCTGGTCATCTTTTTCCTCACCAAGAGAAAAAATCATTGTTTTATCCAACATACTGAAACACCTCCTATTCTGCTACTATACCATATTTCAAAGTAAATTTCAAGCACTTTTTAATAAATATGCCTAATTTATGTTATTTCAATGTCAAAAACATTGCTTTGTGTGATAAAACAGCAGTAATATTTTTTAATTTTATCTTATGCTTGTCAGATTATGTCACAAAAAGGGGACGGAAAAACCGCCCCCATAATTTTTAGCCTCTGAGCTTTACTCCGTTTTCAGAAAGATTTGAGATTATCTTGTCCATAATCTTCTGAACCTCGGCTGATGAAAGTGTTCTTTCATTTGATGAGAACTCAAAGCGGATTGTTACGCTGTGAACTGTATCTGTGTCATATGTGTCAACAATCTTTGTGCTTTTGAGAATCTCTCCGCCTTCGTTTTTCCAACACTCTGCAAGGTGTGAGAAGAACATTCCCTGAGGAACTTCAACGCTGATGTCGTAGTCCATCGGCGGGAACTTTGACGGTTCGTCATAAACAATCGGAGCGGCCTCTGTGTTTGCATAAGCGTTCACATCAATTTCTGCAAATACAATTGCGGCTTTTTTGTCAATCTTCTTGTTTACTGTCGGATGAACAATGCCGATTGTACCGATATTTCTGCCGTCAAGGCACACCGAATAGAGGTTTACGGGGTGTTCGTAGCTGTGAGTCGGTTCAGCCTTTTCAAATGTGAGAGCCTTGTGCTTGATTTCATCTGTTACAACTGCGAGAATGTCACGGAGTTCAAAATAGATGTCCTTAACATTTCTTGTCTTGCTGTAAAGTGTGATTGCAAGCTTTTTGTTCTCAATGCAAAGACCGTTTTCGTCAAGACCGTTTACAACTCTGCCGATTTCAAAAATACCGAAATCGTTTGAGAATGAAAGGTTTGATTTAATCTGACAAAGCTGTGTGGGAACAATTGAATTTCTTAATGTTTCAATATTCGGGTTAGTTGCGTTTGCAAGCTTAACATTATCCTCAACAGGAATGTCAATTGCCTTGAGTTCATCGTTGTATGCCCATACATATGAGTGAAGCTCGTGGAGATTGTATCTCTTAACGAGCATATCCTTGATTTTGTTTTCCGTAGTTTTAACAACGCTTGCTCTTACGGGGTAGAGGGGAGAGCGTGTTGTGTGAATTTCAAAGTTGTCATAGCCGTAAATACGGGTGATTTCTTCAATGATGTCAGCCTTGATTGTAACATCCTTTGTTGCTCTCCAGCTTGGAACCGTTACGCTGAAGTTATCGTTGTTGAGCTCAACCTTAAAGCCGAGGCTTTCGAGTGTTGCAACAATTCTGTCGTTGCTGATTTCAATGCCTGTGTAGCGGTCAACAAAGTTTTTGTCAAAGTCAAGAACAACTGTGTCATACCTGAATGCGTACTCGTCTGTGAGCGAAGAAACAACCTTGATGTCGCTGTCATACTTTTTGAGAAGATATACAAATCTTGCAATTGCAGTAACAGTCATTTCAGGATCAAGACATTTTTCATATCTCATTGATGCGTCTGTTCTGTGAGCAAGTCTTACTGTTGACTTTCTTACGGAAACTGCGTTGAATGTTGCGGATTCAAGTGTGAGAGTAGTTGTATCGTCAACAATTTCCGAATCAAGACCGCCCATGATACCGGCAATTGCTACAGGAGTGTTGCCGTTGCAAATCATAAGTGTGTTTTCGTCAATGTTTCTTTCAACACCGTCAAGTGTTTTGAAAGTGAAAGGCTTGTCAAAACGCTTGATTCTGATTTTTTCAACCTTTCTTGAATCGAAAGCGTGCATCGGCTGTCCCATTTCAAGCATAAGGTAGTTTGTAAGGTCAGCAAGATAGTTTATTGCTCTCATACCGCAGTAGAAAAGACGGATTCTCATATTTACGGGGCTTACATTGCGGTTGATGTTCTCAATCTGTAAGCAGCTGTATCTCTGACAGAGAGTGTCCTCAATCTTCATATCAATCTTTTTAAGACCGTCATATGCCTTTAAATCGTCAAGGTCAAAAGGTTTAAGCTCTCTGCCTGCAAGTGCGGCAAATTCTCTTGCGATTCCGTAGTGTCCCCAAAGGTCGGGACGGTTTGTAAGCGACTTGTTATCAACCTCAAAAACAATATCGTCAATTTCGTAAATATCCTTAAGGTCTGTGCCGTTCTTAACATCATCTGTAATTTCCATAATGCCGGAGTTGTCATCACTGATACCGATTTCAGCCTCACTGCAGCACATACCGTTTGATGTAAAGCCGGCAAGAGGTCTTGGTGTAATCGTGATTTCGCCGATTTTAGCGCCAATCTTTGCAAAAGCGGTTTTAAGACCGACTCTTACATTCGGAGCACCGCAGACAACATCAATAAGTTCATCTTCGCCTGCATCAATTTTGAGGAGATGAAGTTTCTTTGAATCGGGATGATTTTCAACCGACTTAATTTCACCTACAACAATACCGCTGATTTCACTGCCCTTGCGGAGAATATCGTTTTCAACCTCGGCTGTGGAAAGAGAAAATTTGCGGATAAGTTCAATTTTATCAAGACCGCTCAAATCAACAAAGTCCTGAATCCAGTTCATAGATAAAAACATTTTGTATCTCCTCTCTTATTCGTCATCAGTAAACTGTGAAAGTGCTTTAAGACTGCCGCTGTTAAGGTCACGGATATCTTTGATTCCGTACTTCATCATTGCAAGTCTTGTAAGACCGAGACCAAACGCAAAGCCTGTGTATTTTTCGGGATCAATTCCGCCCTCACGCAGAACATTGGGATGAATCATACCGCAGGGGCATAGCTCAAGCCAACCGCTGTGCTTACATGACGGACAACCCTCGCCGCCGCAGATAAGACAGCTGATGTCGAGTTCAAAACCCGGTTCAACGAATGGGAAAAAGCCGGGGCGAAGTCTTACCTTGATATCCTTTTTGAATACCTCGGAAAGCATTGTTTTCATAAAGTAGATAAGGTTTGAAATTGAAATGTCCTTGTCAACCATAACGCCTTCCATCTGGAAAAATGTGTTTTCGTGACAAGCGTCCGTAGCCTCGTTTCTGAAGCATCTGCCGGGGAAGATGGCTTTTATAGGGGTGCCGTTTTCAATAAGTCCCTTGCCGTACTTTTTAAGAATTGCGTTCTGTGCGGCTGATGTGTGTGACTTTAAAAGCTGACCGTTGTCAAGGTAGTAAGTGTCCTGCATATCTCTTGCGGGGTGGTGCTTCGGAATGTTAAGAGCCTCAAAGCATTCGTAGTCGGTTACGATTTCGGAGTAGTCCTCAATGTTAAATCCCATTGATGAGAAAATCTTTTCGCATTCTCTCTGAACAAGGGTGATTGGGTGATAAGAACCCCTTGCAAGCGCAACAGGCGATGTAATGTCAAACTGCGGCATCAAGGCGATTTCACGCTGAATTTCCTTTTCTTTAAGTTCCGCAAGTCTTTCTTCAATAAGCTGTGCGGCCTGTGCCTTGAGCTTGTTTACCTCAGCACCGAAAGTTTTTCTTTCCTCGTTGGGAAGGTCTTTCATACCCTTTAAAAGAGCCGTGATGCTGCCCTTTTTGCCAAGGTAAGCAACTCTGATTTTATCAAGGTCGGTCAAATCTTGTGTTTCGCCGAGTCTTGACTTGATTTCGTCTTTTAAACTTAATAATTTCTCGTTCATAAATTACCTCCGTAAAAATAATAAAGCCCTGCGTAAAATCAATTACGCAGGGACGAAATAATCCGTGGTACCACCCTGATTTTTGCATCAAAGCAAACACTCCCGAAAGCAGACACTTTCACAACCTGTAACGGAGTCAGCCGTTGAGATCTACTGAAAATTTCAACCTCACCACTCGGAAGGGAACTTCACACCTGCAACACCGTTGTATGCTTTCAGCCCCGGCACACATTCTCTTTGACGGTATAACGCAAACGCTACTTTCTTCGTCATCATGTTATCTTTTTCTATGATAACACCAAAACATTTTTTTTGCAAGAGTTTTTGTATCTTTTGTTGAAAAAAACAACAGCCTGTGATATCATATGAAATATCAATCAAAAAGGAGAAAATACATTGAATAATTTTAACGAACAGGTTGTAAGACGGGTTAACAAACCTAAAAATCTGATTATAAAAATTGTTTCGGTGCTTTTGCTTATTTTAGTGCCGACAACATTGTTTTTACTTGCTTTTGCAACAATTGCATATCTTATCTATGTGGCTTTTTTCGTGTTTGTAGGCGGAATTTATGCTGTTTGGTATGTGTTCAGTATTCAGAAAGTCGATTTTGAATATTCGGTTTCGGGCAATGAGCTTGAAATTGCAAAGGTTGTTGCATTGCGCAAAAGAAAAACCATGTGCAAGGTTCAGATTAACGAGATTGAAAGACTTGAAAAAGACGATACCGAAATCAAGAAGATGAGGTTTCTCAAAACTTTTATCGCCGCAAGAGATATTGACTCCAAGGACGAAAACTATTTCGCTGTTTTCAACAGTCCTGCATACGGCAGATGTCTTCTTGTTTTTACTCCGAACGAGGATATTCTCAACGGTATGAAACCGCACCTCAACAAGAATATTGTGGTTCAGTTATTCTATAAAAGAAAAATGAGTTGATTGTATGACAGTAACAGATGTAAATGTTGTAAAAAGTGCAATTTTTGAACGCCCCGATGATGCAAACAAGGGAACTCTGGGTTCATTGCTCTGCGTTTGCGGAAGCTACGGAATGGCAGGGGCGGCGGTTATGTCGGCAAAGGGTGCGTTAAGAACGGGCATAGGTCTTGCAAAATGTGCCTTGCCGAGAAGTATTTACCCGATTGTTGCCCAAACGATTCTTGAGAGCGTTTACTATCCTCTCAGCGAAAATGCAGACGGCAGAATCTCAAAGGTAAATGTTCCGTTTTTAGTCAGCGAATCGTGCAAATCCTCTGCAACTCTTGTCGGTTGCGGACTCGGTGTGTGCGACGATACATTAAAAATTGTATTTTCTTTAATAGAAAATTCCACAACACCGCTTGTGCTTGACGCAGATGCACTCAATTGTGTTGCAAAACAGCCTGAAATTCTTTTAAGGAAAAATGCGCCGATTATAATTACTCCTCACCCGGGCGAAATGTCAAGACTTACAGGTCTTGCAACTCCGCTTGTAAATGCGGAAAGGGAGAGAGTTGCCCTCGATTTTGCACAAAAGTACGGTGTTGTAACCGTTCTCAAAGGAGCGGGAACGGTAATTGCCTCTCCAAACGGCAAGGTGCTTGTGAACCCGACAGGCAATTCGGGAATGGCAACAGGCGGCAGCGGTGATGTGCTTGCAGGAATGACCGCATCAATTCTTGCACAGGGCGCAAGTGCGTTTTCATCAGCCGCAGCGGCAGTATATCTCCACGGCCTTGCAGGCGACATTGCCGCCGAAAAATACGGCAAAATCTCAATGCTCCCCACAGACCTGATAAATTGTATCCCACTTGCATATAAGCGTTGCGGTTTTTGATTTAAAATACAAGTAAGAAACAGGAATCTTTTTGCGAAAAAAAGTTGTCAAAATGATGACGATTTTGTAGTGGCGGATATTATCCACCCGCAAGTAACAACTCAAAATTTATATTAAGTCAGATTATATAAATGTCACAAAATTACTTTTATGCACTAGTGTGAGGTAATGTTTTGCATATAACTCTGTTTATGGAGGCGAATAAAAATGATGCCAACAAGAGCGGAAGCTGAAAAAATATTAGAAGAAGCTGAACAATGTAATTCGGGTCCTTGGGTAAATCACAGTCGCATTACAGCAAAATGCGCTGAAAAGATTGCGGAATTATGTGAAAATTTGGATTCGGAAAAGGCATACATATTAGGGTTACTCCATGATATTGGCAGAAAGTTTGGTGTTAGGCATTTAGGTCATGTTTATGACGGATATACATACATGATGTCATTGGGATATGATGAGGTCGCAAAAATTTGCCTGACACATTCGTTTAATAATTCAACCGTAAAGGAATACATTGGTAAATTCGATGTTTCTGATGAAGAACTTGAATTGATAGAAACTGCTCTTGCTAAAGTGAATATGGATGATTATGACAAATTAATTCAGTTATGCGATGCATTGGCAGGCAGTGACGGGGTGTTGAATATTGAAGATCGTATGAGAGATGTAAAACAAAGATATGGTTATTACCCACAAGAAAAATGGAATTCAAACATAAGATTAAAAAATTATTTTGAGAAAAAAACAGGAAATAATATATACAAAACAGTTAATCAATCGTAAGTTGAATTATCCTTTATAAGAATAAAAAGCGTTGCGGTTTTTGATTTAAAATACAAGTAAGAAACGGGAATCTTTTTGCGATAAAAAGTTGTCAAAATGATGACGATTTTGAAAGGAGTAATGATGAAGAAAATTTTATGTTTAGTTATGTGTGTATTTCTTGTTATCGGTTTGAGTGCCTGCGGAGGAGATATAAGCAAAGTGAAGACTCACGATGTGGATTCTGAAATCTATTCCGCAGATGATATTAACTCTGCTGTTGATACTATTGAAAAAGAGTTCGACGCCAATTGGAACGGCTGTACCCTCACGGAAATTTATTATGCAGGAGATGATTACTGCACCGATTTTCAGGAATTTGCCGACAGGAACAATGCAGATGAAGTTATTGTGCTGTTATCTTCATTTGATGTTGATTCATCAGGCGGCGACGGATCATTAAATCCGAATTCCACATATAATAACTGGAACTGGATTTTAGTCAGAACAAAAGGCGGAAAATGGCAGCATATTGATCACGGATATTAAGATAAAATGCATTAATCACTTATTTGTACAATGTATTAAAAAATTCACAGGACATATAATGTATCGGGAGGTGTCTTATGGCACGGAAAATCTTGATTGCATTATGTGTCCTTTTTGTTATGCCTGTTTTTGTCATTACGGGGTGTGATGAAGTGCAGGAAAATCTTTCTCCGAAATCCTCGTTTATTGCCGATTTCAGCTGTGAATACAGAAAAATGAACATCACGGGAAAGCTGTCGGCAAGCGGCAAAAAGCTCATCAATATTTCGCTTGATTCTCCGAACACGGTCAGCGGTTTGTCGGTTACATATAAGGGTTCTGATCTTGAAATTTCAAGGGAGAATATGATTTGCTCCGCCGATGAAGCGTACATTCCCGAAAGCAGTTTCCCGAATATTACAAAAGAAATTTTATACGGAATTGCAGACGGCAGGGCGGTTTTTGAGGGGAAGTGCGAAGATGTGTGTACATACAGACTTGATTCAGCGTTCGGCAAAGCCGTTGTCAGCACAAATTCAAAGGGTTGTATAAGCAAAATCAGCGTTGACGGCGAAGATTACGAAATGGTGCTTTCCGATGTGAAAGATGCAAACGACTGAACCGATTCACAAATTTTACGCTCAAAAATATTATGTAATAGCTGTATAAAAGCTTTTGGAAAGGCAAAAATACAAGTAAACAATTATTTGGAGCGTGAAAGCCTTGAATATACGAAGAGGAGATATTTATTATGCCGACCTGAGTCCCGTTGTAGGTTCGGAGCAGGGCGGAATCAGACCTGTGCTTATTGTTCAGAATAATGTCGGCAACCGATTCAGTCCGACTGTAATCGCCGCCGCAATTACAAGTCAGCAGTCAAAGGCAAATTTGCCTACCCACATTCCATTGCACGCCGACAGCTCGGGACTCGCCAAAGACAGCGTTGTTCTGCTTGAACAGGTACGAACAATCGACAAAAAACGGCTCAAAGAAAAAATGGGTACTGTTGATGAAAATTCTATGAACGAAATAAATAACGCAATATCAATCTCGTTCGGTCTTAACGCATAATTCCGCATTACATACGGATAATGCTATAAAAGAAAATAAACAGACAACAAAACGGTCGGTTCAGCTTGAGAAAAACTCCAAGCCAACCGACCTTTGTTTGTTGTGTTATTTTTATGCTACATTATAAGCATATATGTAGCACGAAAGTAAACTTGTTATTCTGAAAAAGAGTTAAAAATCACCTTTTTCCTGCATAGACATTTTTTATGTTTCTTTCGGAATATTGAATTAGGTTGAATAGTGACGGGGCATCTTTTTCAAAACATACCGAAATGACATCGGGGGAGAGGGTGAGGGTAAGCTTATCATTTTCAATAAGTTCGTTGATGATTTCAAGGTCAAGAATCATTGATGCGTCCGTGAGATTTCTGTAGCGGTTCTTATCAAGCGAAAACATAGTTTGCGAGTTATTTTTTTCGGAATTATAAATTGTGCGGAAAATTACATATTCGGCACTCATAAGGTAGTTGCTGACTGCGTTTGTAAGGTGCTTGTTGCCGATTTTTGCAAGCAAATCATAGATTACCGAGGTGGTGTTCATCAAAAGACTGCGGTTTATTTTATTGATCATACTGCCTTTTTCGGTATTGATGACAACCTCTTCTTCGGCAGCCTCAAAAGGATCGGCTGTGAAATTTCTCTGTACGGTTCTGCCGAGAAGATAATCGGTTGAAACACCGTAGTATTCGGCTGTTTTTACGAGAAAATCAAGACCGCATTCACGGATTCCCTTTTCATAATGTGACAAAAGTGCCTGCGAAATTCCCATATCGCCTGCAACCTGTTTTTGACTCAAACCTCTTTCTTTACGAAGAAATGTTATAATTCTCGGAAAATCTTTGTTCAAGACTTGACACCTCATTTTTAAAGATAGTATAATTAACTTGATTGTCAGAAAAAGCAAAGCAGAATTTGCTCTAATAATATATAGTGCATAGTTAGTGCATTGAAAGCATTTACAGCAATATACTTTCTATACAGACAGTATAATACAAAATTTACTTTTTGTAAATAATCAAGTGCCGATTTGCTGAAAGTCGGTTTATGGGAGAAGCTATGAAATCATATATAATTCATTTTATAAGACACGGTTCGATTGATGATACACTTGCGGGGAAATATATCGGAACAACAGACGCTCCGCTTTCCGACAGGGGCAGAATGGATTTGAGAAAACTCGATTATGAGTACAAATATCCGGGTACGCAGGTTGTGTTCACAAGTCCGTTAAAGCGTTGTACCGAAACCGCAAAAATTCTTTATCCCGAACAAAATCCGCTTGTTATCGACAACCTTTCCGAATGTAATTTCGGTGAATGGGAGGGCAAAACTGCCGATGAGCTGAAAAACGATCCCGATTTTAAAAAGTGGCTTGCAGGCGATTCTTCCGTAAAACCTCCGAGGGGGGAGAGCAATGCCGATTTTACACGCAGAGTATGCAAAATGTTTGAAAGCATTGTTGAGGGACTTATGAAAACAGGCACAACCGAAAGTGTAATTGTCACTCACGGCGGTGTTATTATGACCTTGCTTGCAGTCTACGGACTTCCGCAGGCAAAACCGTTTGAATGGACAATGGACAACGGTTTCGGCTACTCACTCAGAGTTACTCCCGTACTTTGGCAGAGGGACAAAGTCTGTGAAGTTTTTCAGACGATTCCGCTTCCGTCGGAGAATGACTGATTTTTTGAAACTTTGGCAGAATTGTAGCACAGTTTACAATCTTTTGCCGTATATTGTGGGATAATATCCATTGATAAACAATTGATTAAGGAGATATAAAAATGGCAGATTATAAAATTACTCTTTTAAAGGGCGACGGTATCGGTCCTGAAATCGTAAATCAGGCTGTAAAGGTTCTTGATTGTGCCGCTGAAAAATTTGGTTTTGGCGTTACATATGACGAGGCACTTCTCGGCGGTTGTGCTATTGATGCAACAGGCGTTCCGCTCCCCGATGAAACAGTTGCAAAGTGTAAGGCGTCGGACAGCGTGCTTCTCGGTGCGGTAGGCGGTCCTAAGTGGGATTCACAGCCGGGTAACAACCGTCCCGAGGCAGGACTTCTCGGTATCAGAGGCGCACTCGGACTTTTCGCAAATCTTCGTCCGTCGGTTATTTTCGGACCGCTCAAGAGTGCATCACCTATCAAGGATGAAATTATCGGCGGCAACCTCGATGTTATGATTGTTCGTGAGCTTACAGGCGGTATCTACTTTGGCGAAAGAGGCAGAAAAGAAGTTAACGGTCAGCCTGCGGCTTGGGATACGGAAATGTACACAGTCGGTGAGGTTGAGAGAATTGCAAGAGTTGCTTTTGACCTTGCTATGAAGAGAAATAAAAAGCTCACAAGCGTTGATAAGGCAAATGTTCTTGAGTCTTCAAGACTTTGGAGAGAAACAGTTAAGAGAGTTGCCGAGGATTATCCCGAGGTTGAGCTTAACCATATGTATGTTGACAACTGCGCTATGCAGCTTGTAAGAAATCCCCGTCAGTTTGATGTTATTCTCACATCAAATATCTTCGGTGATATTCTTTCTGACGAGGCATCAATGATTGCCGGCTCAATCGGTATGCTCGCATCTGCAAGCCTTTCGGGCAGCAAGCTCGGTCTTTATGAGCCTATCCACGGTTCTGCTCCTGACATTGCGGGTCAGAATATTGCAAATCCTCTTGCTACAATTCTTTCTGTTGCAATGATGCTCCGTTATTCACTTGATCAGAGCGAGGCGGCAGACGCAATTGAGGCAGCTGTTGCAAAGGTTCTTGAAACCTACCGTACGCCCGATATCTATGAAGAGGGTTTCACAAAGGTTGGCTGTGACGAAATGGGCGACCGTGTTTGTGAGGCACTTTAATTGGTGAACGGTATGCAGCTTTTCGATATGCACTCTCATATTCTTCCGGGTATAGATGACGGTGCAAAAACGGTTGAGGACAGTCTGGAGTTGCTCTCCTGTCTTAAAAATCAGGGAGTAACGAATGTTTGTCTTACACCTCATTTTTATACAAATGAAATCAGCCTTGAAGATTTTATTGCCGAGAGGGCGGAAAAGTTTGAAAAATTCAAGCCGCACATTCCGAACGGTATGAATATCGTTCTCGGAACAGAGGTTTATGTTACAAAGTATCTTTTCAACAATGAAAATATCAAAGGTATAAACTACGGAAATTCAAACTATATTCTCACTGAGTTTCCGTATAATGCAACATTTTCGGACAATTCGTATGAAATGCTCGACAGGCTTATGAGCGAACAGGGACTTATTCCCGTAATTCCTCATGTTGAGCGTTACAGCTTTCTTGTTGACAATCCTGATGTGATTGAAGATTTAAAACGGCTCGGTGTTGTTATTCAGACAAATATTTCAAATTACACAAAGAAAGCTCCAATGATGAAACGCCGCAGAATGTTAAAGCTTGTAGGTGCAGGACTTATCGACATTATCGGTACGGACGCACATTCACTCAATCATAATACACCTGAGCTTTATTCCGACGCAATCGAATGTATTGCCAAAAAATGCGGTCAGCAGGCGGTTGACAGATTGATGAAAAACAGCGAAAAAATCTTTAATGCCGCAATCGGCTGATATATTGCAAAATAATAATCACACAAATAAAAAACGATTGATTTCCTTTCGGATTTCAATCGTTTTTTTGTGCAACTGATTCTACGGTATAATCGGGAGCAAAAAAATGCCCGACTTTTACGCAGTCGGGCAGATGTATGATTTTAAGTTAATCAGCCTTCACAGCCACAGCTGTCACATTCGGGAACATTGCCCACGATTGGCTCGGGATCAACGCCTCTTCTTTTGTAGTAGTCCGAAACGGCTGCCTTGATTGCCTGTTCTGCAAGAACAGAGCAGTGAACCTTGACAGGCGGAAGTCCGTCAAGAGCCTCCATAACCGCCTTGTTTGTGAGCTTGAGAGCGTCATTGATTGACTTGCCCTTGATAAGCTCTGTTGCCATACTGCTTGTTGCAATAGCCGCACCGCAACCGAATGTTTTAAATTTTACATCTGTGATGATATCGTTATCAACCTTAATGTACATTTTCATAATATCGCCGCATTTTGAGTTACCGACCTCGCCGATGCCGTCTGCGTTTTCAATTTCGCCTACATTTCTCGGATTAGCGAAATGATCCATTACTTTTTCCGAATAAGCCATTTTAATCCTCCTGAATATATTGTTGCCGAATATCTATTCAATTTTATACGAATTTTAACGGGTTGTCAATCAACCCTGAGCTTCCTGCTTTTTAATCTTTTCCCAAAGAGGTGACATACTTCTGAGGTACGAAACAATTTCGGGAACGATTTCAAGAATATAATCAATATCTTCCTCTGTATTGTCGTCAGAGAATGAAAGACGCATACTGCCGTGAGCAATTTCATGGGGAAGACCGATTGCAAGAAGTACATGACTCGGATCAAGACTGCCCGATGTACAAGCAGAACCCGATGATGCCGAGACACCCTTGAGGTCAAGTCTTAAAAGAAGGCTTTCACCCTCAATACCCTCAAAGCACATATTGACATTGCCGGGGAGTCTGTGAACTCTGTCACCGTTGATTCTTGAACGCTCAATCTTTAAAAGACCATCAATAAGTCTGTCACGCATCTTTTCAAGCTTTGCGTTTCTTTCGTCCATACCATCAACTGCAAGCTGAAGTGCGGCATCAAGACCGACAATACCTGCAACATTTTCGGTACCGGCACGCTTGTTTCTCTCCTGAGCACCGCCGTAGATGAGGTTTTCAATTCTTACGCCTTTTCTGATGTAGAGAAGACCGCAGCCCTTCGGTCCGTGGAGCTTGTGTGCTGTCATTGAAAGAAGGTCAATGTTTTCTTTCTGAACATCAATCTTCACATAACCTGCCGCCTGAACTGCGTCTGTATGGAAAAGAACGCCGTGCTTTCTGCAAATTGCACCGATTTCTGAAATCGGCTGAATTGTACCGATTTCGTTGTTTGCATACATAATCGAAACTATAGCCGTGTCCTCACGAATTGCATTTTCAACATCCTCGGGATGAACGATACCGTTTTCGTAAACATCAAGATAAGTAACCTCAAAGCCTTCCTTTTCAAGAGCCTCACATGTGTGAAGAATAGCGTGATGCTCAAACTTTGAAGTAATGATGTGCTTTTTGCCCTTTGCCTTGAGAGCGTGACAAACACCCTTGAGCGCCCAGTTGTCGGATTCACTTCCGCCTGAGGTAAAGTAAATTTCATTCGGGTTAGCCGCACCGAGATTCTTTGCAATGTTTTCTCTTGCAGTTTCTACGGCAGCCCTTGCCTTTGCACCGATTGTATAAATGCTTGACGGGTTTCCGTAAACCTCGGTGAGGTATGGCATCATTTTTTCAAGCACCTTCGGCGAAAGTGCTGTAGTAGCCGAGTTGTCGGCATAAACATATCTCATTTTATATCCACCTTTATATAAGTTTATTGTTATGCAAATTGTTTTGCGGCTGCAACGGCAAGTCGGTCGCAACGCTCGTTTTCGGGATGACCTGCGTGTCCTTTTACCCACACAATTTCAACCTCGTGAGTATCATACAGGGTAAGAAGCCTGTCCCAAAGTTCGGGGTTCAAAGCCTTTTCTTTTTTATTACGCATCCAGTTGTTTGCTTTCCACTTTTTAGCCCAACCGAGTTTTAGTGCGTTGCAAACATACTGCGAGTCGCTGTAAAGCGTTACCTTGCACGGCTCCTTGAGCATGGCGAGTGCATTGATAACAGCCGAAAGCTCCATACGGTTGTTGGTTGTGTTTGCCTCACCGCCTGAAATTTCCTTTTCGTGACCGTTATATCTTAAAACAGCACCCCAACCGCCGGGACCGGGATTTCCGCTGCAAGCACCGTCTGTAAAAATTTCAACTTGTTTCAAAAATAATTCTCCTTTAATTCAGAGTGTACTAATTATTCAAAATATTAAAATCCGCACTATAGATTATAATACGCTGAAACGACAATTGCAACCCATTATTTGATATAATTCTGATAACTTTGGTAGGTGTTTGAACAAATTTTGAAATTTATACATAATATTGCAATTAAAAAATCGCTTACGGGTTTTATTTTACGGAAATTTCAAATTTTTATGCATAAAATTGCCTTTGTTATGCGGATTGCAAGCCTTGGATTTTGTGTTTGTTATGAAAATTTCTTGACATTGCAGTAGGATATGCGGTAAAATAAAATGAAAAACTATGATAGGGTAGCTATGTGTTGCCATAATTACGGGAATAAAATTCGTATATTTTGCGGATATTATTATAAATACAGACGTTCACCGTTATCAGAACGGAGAATTTATTTTATAAATAAATTAAGACCTCACGGGCGCTCAGAGGTCTTTGATATATTTATTTTTCTTTTATTCAGTACATATTTCAGAAAACGGAGGTAGATTTGTGAGTACAGAAAAGAGGAATGAAAACTTTATGCTTAAACAGTCAAGGTACTCAAAAGGCAAAAAGAATGTGAAGCAATACTCTAAAAATAATGCTTCAAAAAAGAGTGGTTCGGGTAAAAATTCCTACAACGCTTACTATAAGAAAAATGATGACGGATTTCAGCCGAAATCGAACGGAAAGTCAAATTACAGTAAAAAGAAATATCCGTCAAAGTCAAAGGGTTATCCAAAAAAGAATGCTCAGAAGCCGTCAATTAAGATTGCATTTCTCGGCGGTCTTAACGAAATAGGCAAGAACATCACCCTTGTTGAATGTGAAAACGATATAATCATCATCGACTGCGGTATGGCATTTCCTGACGGGGATATGCTCGGCGTTGACCTTGTAATTCCGGATTTCACATATATTGAACAGAATGCCGACAGAGTTAAGGGTATTATTCTTACACACGGACATGAGGATCACATCGGCGGTTTGCCTTTTCTTCTTTCAAAGGTGAATGTTCCGATTTACGGTACACCGCTTACGCTCGGTCTTGTAGGCAACAAGCTCAAGGAGCATAGTCTTTACAATCAATCTCAGCTTAATGTAATAAATGCAGGTCAGTCAATAAAGCTCGGTTGTATGAAGATTGACTTCATTCATGTAAACCATTCGATTCCCGATGCTGTTGCTTTTGCAATTCACACTCCGGGCGGTACTATTGTTCACACGGGCGACTTCAAGATTGACTGCACACCTATCACGGGTGATATGATTGACCTTTCAAGCTTTGCAAGAGTGGGCGACGAAGGTGTTCTTGCACTTCTTTCGGAGAGTACAAATGCAGAAAGACCCGGATACACCCCTACGGAAAGAACTGTATCCGACAGCCTTGATAATCTTTTCAAGAGTGCGGAAAATTACAGAATTATAATTGCAACTTTTGCGTCAAATGTAAACCGTGTTCAGCAGATTATTGACTGTGCAGAAAAGTACGGAAGAAAGGTTGCTTTTTCGGGCAGAAGTATGGTCAACTATATGGATGTTGCACAAAAGCTCGGGTATCTTCATCTTCCCGAAAATATTCTTATCGATATTGATATGCTCGACAAGTATATGCCGCAGCAGGTTGTTCTTGTTACAACAGGCAGTCAGGGCGAGCCGATGAGCGCGCTTTCAAGAATGGCATATTCAGACCACCGCAAGGTAATGGTCGGTGAGGGCGATTTCATCATAATTTCAGCCAATCCGATTCCCGGTAATGAGAAAACAGTCGGCAATGTTGTTGACGAACTTCTTAAAAAGGGTTGTAAGGTAATTTATGAGTCAATGTATGAAGTTCATGTTTCAGGTCATGCCTGTCAGGAGGAACTCAAAATCATGCAGAAGCTTGTAAAGCCAAAGTATTTTATCCCTGTTCACGGCGAACAGAAACACCTCAGAAAACATGCCGATCTTGCAATGTTTCTCGGCATGGAACGCAAGAACATTTACATCGGTGATGTCGGAAGTGTTCTTGAAATCAACGAGGATTATATGAAAGAGCTTCCGCCTGTTCAGGCAGGCAAGGTGTTCGTTGACGGTCTTGGCGTTGGTGATGTCGGAAGTATCGTTCTTCGTGACAGAAAGCACCTCGGACAGGACGGACTTATCATTATTGTTGCTTCTCTTGATGTTTATGACGGTCATGTTATCAGCGGTCCCGATATTGTTTCAAGAGGATTTGTATATGTTCGTGAGAGCGAAAGACTTCTTGAAGAGGTCAAGCAGACCGCTCTTGCAATTCTTGAGGATTGTGCAGAGAATAATGTTCACGAATGGGGCATTATTAAGAACAGAATCAAGGATGATGTTTCAAAACTTATCGGTCAGCGTACAAGGAGAGCTCCGATGATTCTTCCTATTCTTCAGGAGGTTTAAGTTTTATTCGCTGATTTATTTTTTGCTATTTTGTTATTAACAGAGGTTTGACATGAGAAAAAGAAATTGGACGCTTACACCGTGGTTCATAATTTTTTCGGTGATAATGTTTGCCATGGCTGTTGTCAGCTATGACTATTCGCCTGTTGTGTTCTATATCGAACTCGGTGTGTCTGTTCTTTCCTTAGCCGTTGTGCTTATAACTTCATTGCGATTTACAAGCTATGTAAAAAGTACGGTAAAAAATATAGTCGGAAGTATAAAGGGTATTAACGAAGAGTACCTTGAAAAATTCAGTTGCCCTGTTGCCGTTATAGGCAGACAGGGTGACATTGTATGGTGCAATTCACGATTCCGCAAGGCAATGTGCGGCGGAAAGGGCGCAGAGGGCGATAATATCAAAGCCTACCTTTCGGGAAAAGAAATTGACTGTCTGAAAAAGGGTGAGGGCTGTGATGTTGCCATTGACGGCAGAGAATACACGGTTTATTGCCGTTCTACAGGCGAGGGCGCTGTCTGTGAATTTATCGAAAACACCTATTACAAGCAGATTACAAGGGAATATCTTGCTTCCAAGCCGTGCGTTGCGATTGCCGTTTTTGACAATGCAGAGGACTTTTCCGATAATTCGGACGAGTCGTTTTCCGAGGCAATGCTCGATATTGAAGTTTGCCTGCAAAAGTGGGCTGAGCAGTATTCGGCTCTTTACAAAAAAATCGGCAACAACCGTTATATGATAATTTTCAGAGATGCCGATGTTGAAAAAATGGCAGCCGATAAGTTCCCGATTCTTAAAACTATCCGAGGAATTACGATAAACAACCACAGTGCGTCAATCTCGGTAGGTCTTTGCCGAGGTTATAATAACATCAAAGAGAGCGAGCTCAACGCAAGGAAAGCCCTTGAAATGGCACTGGGCAGAGGCGGCGATCAGGTTGCTGTCATTAAAAAAGACAATACATACGAGTTCTTCGGCGGAAAGGTTGCCGCAGCGGAAAAAGCAAGCAAGGTGCGTATGAGAGTTATTGCGAACGCAATCAGCCGTGTTGTTGCCGACTGCGACAAGGTCTTTATTATGGGACACAAGTTTTCCGACCTTGACTGCGTAGGTGCGGCAATCGGACTTCAATGCATAATGGAGAAAACTTTCAAGCGTTATTCAAAGGTTGTCATTAACCGAGAAACCTCAATGGCAAAACAGCTCATTGAATATACTGATGAAAAACTCGACACCGATATATTCATTTCTCCGGAAGCCGCTCTTTCGGGACTTACCCAGAAGTCGCTTCTCATTATAGTTGATACGCACCTGAAGCGTTCTCTTGAAAGTACGGAGCTCTACGAAAAATGTAAAAAGGTTATTATTATCGACCACCACAGAAAGGCGGTTGATTACATAAACAACGCTCTTGTGTTCTGTCACGAACCCTCGGCGTCTTCCACCTGTGAAATGTGCAGTGAAATAATCAGCTGTCTTGATGATTCTCCGCTCACATATGTTCAGGCAGACGCAATGCTTGCAGGCATTACACTTGACACAAAGAATTTTGCCGTTAAAACAGGTGTGCGCACATTTGAGGCGGCGGCTTATCTGAGAAAAAGAGGTGCAAACACACTCACCGTAAAGGGTATGTTCTCCGATAACATCGAAACCTACCGTGAAAAGGTTGACATTGTGTGCAAGGCTCATGTTTACCGTGGCTGTGCAATTTCGATTGCGCCGAGCGGTGACGGCGATATAAGGCTTGCGTCGGCTCAGGCGGCTGATGAAATGCTCAACCTCAAAGGCGTTGACGCATCCTTCGTTCTTTTTGAAGACAACAGTCAAATTAACATTTCAGCAAGAAGCTACGGTAATGTTAATGTTCAGATTATAATGGAAAAGCTTGGCGGCGGCGGTCATCAGACCATGGCGGCGACACAGCTTAAAAACACTACAAAAGAGCTTGCTTATCAACAGTTGCTGTCTGAAATTGATAACACACTTGATGATGAGGAAAACTCGTAAGAAAGGTTGATTGGTTATGAAAGTAATTTTAATGCAGGATGTAAAATCACTCGGCAAAAAAGGCGAGCTTGTTGAAGCGTCTGACGGCTATGCAAGAAACTTTCTCCTTCCGAGAAAGCTTGCAAAAGAGGCAAACGCTCAGGCTATGAATGAATATAAGAATGCCGAGAATTCCAAAAATTATAAAATTGCAACCCAAAAGGCTCAGGCAGAACATGACAAAAAGACTCTTGAGGGCAAAACCTTCAAGATGACTGCAAAAGCAGGACAGGGCGGCAGACTTTTCGGCAGCGTAACTTCAAAGCAGGTTGCCGAGGAAATCAAAAAGCAGTACAACATTGATGTTGACAAGCGCAAGGTTGTTCTTGACTGCGACATTAAGGAATTCGGTACATATCACGCAGAGGTAAAGCTCTTTACAGGCGTTTCTGCAAAGATTGATGTTCAGGTATCCGAGGCATAATAAACAGGAGTAAAAATGGCTGATTTAAATTTTGCGGGCAGTTATGACGGACTTCATCTGCCGTACAGCCCCGAAGCGGAACAAGCGGTTTTAGGTGCAATCATTCTTGAAAGCGACACCTTTGACAAGGTTGTTGATACCCTGAAAAGCCCCGATTATTTCTATGTTTCTTTGCACAAGCTGATTTTTGCACAGATGCAGGAGATGATCGGACTCGGCCTTAGCATCGACTTTGTCACTCTGCTTGAAAAATTAAAACAGAATAAAGCTTTTGACGAGACAACGGGAAAAACCTACCTTATGGATCTTGTCAACAATTGTCCGTCAATTTCAAATGCCGAGGAGTATGCGAAGATTATTGCGGAAAAGTACAATGTTCGCAGACTTATTACGGCGTCCCGAGAAATTATTGATGACGCAACTGCAGGCAACGATGATCCCTCGGTTCTGATTGATTCGGCAGAACAGAAGATTTTTGACATCAGACAGGGCAATGAAAAGCACGGTCTTGAGCGTATCAACTCGGTAATTTTACAGACTTTTGACCGACTTGACGCACTCAACAGCGAAACCGACAACAGTATGAAACCTATCCCAACGGGCATAGGCGACCTTGACCGAATGATTACGGGACTTAACCGTTCCGACCTTATCATTCTTGCCGCCCGACCGGGTATGGGTAAAACGAGTTTCGCACTCAATATTGCACGAAATGTTGCGTGTAAGTCTAAAAAGACCGTTGCGTTTTTCTCGCTTGAAATGTCAAAGGAACAGCTTGCAAGCCGTCTGCTTTCAAGTGAGGCGCTTATAGGCGGTACAAAACTGAGAACAGGTCAGCTTACCGAGGAGGAGTGGTCAAGACTTATCCCCGCAAGCGATATTCTCAGCAAAACCGACCTCTATCTTGACGATACTCCGGGTATTACAATTCCTGAGATGAAGTCAAGACTTCGCCGACTTCACAACCTTGACCTCGTTGTAATCGACTATCTTCAGCTTATGTCGAGCAGCAGAAAGATTGACAGCCGTGTAAATGAAATTTCGGAAATTACACGAAATCTGAAAATTCTTGCAAAGGAAATGAATGTTCCCGTAATCACCCTGTCACAGCTTTCCCGTGCTGCAGAAAAGCGTGATGACCACAGACCGCAGATTGCCGACCTGAGAGATTCGGGTTCTATCGAGCAGGATGCCGATATCGTACTGTTCCTTTATCGTGAGGGCTACTATGACAAAGAGGGCGGAGAGGATTCTGCCGCACCGACAGCCGATATGAATTCGGGCGAGTGTATCGTAGCAAAGAACCGTCACGGTGAAACTAATATTGTAAAACTGCATTGGCAGGGCGAGTTCATGCGCTTTACGGGAACGGACAACCGAGATGCTTAACCGTGTTACAGCAACCGTTGAAAAATACGGCTTGCTTGAAAAAGGTGACAGCGTAATAGTTGCACTTTCGGGCGGAGCTGATTCCACGGCTTTGTTAAGCGTTTTTGTTTCTCTGAAAGAAAAATACAATCTTTCGATTTATGCCGCTCATATCAACCACAATATCCGTGGTGATGAGGCAAAGCGTGATGAAAATTTCTGTAAAATTCTTTGTAAGAAATTTAACACGGAACTTTTCATAAAAAGCGTTGATGTTCCCACACTTGCCAAACAGCAGAAAATCAGCGAAGAGCTTTGCGGAAGAAATGTCCGCTACGCTTTCTTTGAAGAACTTTCGCAAAAACTTTGTGCAAAGATTGCAACCGCTCACACGGCATCCGACAATGCCGAAACGCTGATATACAATATTGCAAGGGGTGCGTCTTTGACAGGTTTGTCGGCAATTCCTCCAAAACGGGGGAACATAATCAGACCGCTGATTGAACTTTCGAGAGGTGACATTGAAAGCTATTGCGAGGAAAACAACCTTGAATATGTTACCGACAGTACGAATCTTGCCGATGATTACACACGAAATTACATTAGACATAACATTATTCCGTGTCTTAAAAAGCTGAATCCTTCTTTTGAACGGACGGCTTTAGGCTTGAGTGAAAATGCCGGAGAGGCGGCTGCTTTCATCAAGAAATGTGCCGAAAAAGCCGTGCATGACTGCAAAAGTAATTTTGGCTACGACTGCAAAAAGTTGTTGAGCCTTGATTCTGCCGTTCTGAAGGAAATGTTGTTTATTCTGTTGAAGAATAATTGCAACATTTCTCCCGAAAGAAAAACAATTTTACTATTGTGTGAAATAATCAGAAACGGAGGAAGCGTTGAACTGTCAAAACAATGCACAGCCGTTTCAAAACAGGGAATACTTCGCTTTGTATGTCCTAAAAACTCCCCTGATTTTAATGAAATTCCGTTAAAGAATAATATGACCTTTTCTTATGACGGAAAAATATACACGGTAAATGAAATTACCGAAAAAGTAACAAATCAAAATAACCTCGTTTCCAAAAAGCGGCTTGGCGAAAATCCTGTTTTTCGCACACGCAGAGCAGGCGACAGGTTTACATATCCGGACCGCATGGTCACAAAACCGCTCCGCAAGGTTTTTAACGAACAGAAAATCCCGTCCGAAATGAGGGACAGGCTGTTACTGATTGCGGTATCCAACACCGTTTTGTGGTGTGAAAAGCTTGGTGTTTCATTGCAGGGAAAGGCAGATGACACCGAAAAAACCGAAAAATTACTCATAAATATAGACAAAGAGGGTTAATTATGCATAAGGATATTGAAAAAATTCTGTATTCGGAAAAAGATATTGAAAATATTGTGAACACTATTGCAAAACAGATTGAAAAAGATTATAATGACAAAGATTTTATAATGGTCGGTCTGCTCAAGGGCAGCGTTGCCTTTATGGTTGACCTTATGAGAAAGGTTAATCTTGATTTTTCAATCGACTTTATCGTTGCTTCAAGCTACGGCAGCGGTACTGTAAGCTCAGGCAGAGTTAATATTCAGAAGGATATTTCTCAGTCTGTTGAGGGCAAGGATATTCTCATTGTTGAGGATATTATCGACTCAGGCAATACTCTTGACTTTATCACAAAATATCTCAAAGCCAAGAAGGCAAAATCAGTAAAGCTCTGTACACTTTTTAACAAGCCGGACAGACGGGTTGCCGATATCCATATTGACTACGCAGGTGCGGTAATTCCTGATGAATTTATCGTCGGCTACGGTCTTGACTATGACGAAAAGTACAGAAATCTTCCTTATGTAGGCGTATTAAAGCCGTCAGTTTATTCGTGATTTTAATGCGAAAATAAGCCGCAAATTTTCGTGGCATTACATATTTCCACCTCGGAAAAATAATACTATACAGAGGAGTGACAGCATTGGACAATAAAAAGAAAGTGCGCAATCTGCTGCTTTATCTCGGAATTCCCATTCTGATAATCATTATAACAGCGGCTGTGCTGAGCACAAATAAGTCAACTTCACCGAAAACCTCGGAGCTTGAGCAGTATTTTGTTCAGGATATGGTTGACAGCTTTAACATTGACTACGGTTCAGGTCAGATTGAAATTACCCTTAAAGAGGGTATGAGTCCTATCAAATCAACCGATTCCGACTCTCAATCTGCAACAACTGCTACTCAGCCCGCAACTGAACAGCAGGAAACCCGTTCGAACAGCAAAAAATCAAAGATTGTTGTAAAAGGACAGCTTGCCGACATTCAGCGTTTCCTTGATGACATCAAGCCGTACTACAATCCGGCGTCAACTGATGAAATTCCGCATAACCTTACCCGTGCAACGGATAATTCCATACTTATGGAAATGATTCCGACACTAATCATTATGATTATTCTCATCGTTGCCTGGGTGCTCATTATGAAGAAAATGGGCGGCGGAGGTCTTGGCGGCAAGGAAATGAGCTTTGGCAAAGCCAAGATTAAGAATACAAACGATGAAAAGCGCAAGACAACATTTGATGATGTTGCAGGTGCCGATGAAGAAAAGGAAGAGCTTGCAGAGGTTGTTGAGTTCCTCAAGGCTCCTGAAAAGTATAACAAACTCGGCGCAAGAATACCAAAGGGCGTTCTCCTTGTAGGCCCTCCCGGTACAGGTAAAACATTGCTTGCAAGAGCTGTTGCAGGTGAGGCAGGTGTGCCGTTCTTCTCAATTTCAGGTTCAGACTTTGTTGAGATGTTTGTCGGTGTCGGTGCGTCCCGTGTTCGTGACCTCTTTGATCAGGCAAAGAAAAACTCGCCTTGTATCATCTTTATTGATGAGATTGACGCCGTAGGTCGCCAGAGAGGCGCAGGTCTTGGCGGCGGCAACGATGAGCGTGAGCAGACTCTTAACCAGTTGCTTGTTGAAATGGACGGTTTCGGTGCTAACGAGGGTGTAATCCTTATTGCTGCAACTAACAGACCCGATGTTCTCGATCCGGCTCTTATGCGTCCGGGCAGATTTGACCGTCAGGTTGTTGTAAGCTATCCCGATGTAAACGGCCGTGAGGCTATCCTCAGGGTTCATGCAAGAAAGAAACCTCTTGCACCCGATGTAAATCTCAAGACTATTGCTAAAACAACAGCCGGATTTACAGGTGCAGACCTTGAAAATCTTCTTAATGAGGCCGCACTTCTTGCCGCAAGAAAAGATAAAAAAGCCATTACTATGGACGAAATCAAGGAGGCAACAGTCAAGGTTGTTGTCGGTGCAGAGAAAAAGAGCAAAGTAATGAGTGAGAAAGAGAAAAAGCTCACAGCCTATCATGAGGCAGGTCACGCAATTCTCTTTGATAAGCTCGAAACTCAGGACCCTGTTCATGAGATTTCAATTATTCCGACAGGTATGGCAGGCGGTTACACAATGCCGCTCCCGAGTGAGGACAAGTCATATAACTCACGCAGAGGTATGTATGAGGATATCGTTGTAAGTCTTGGCGGTCGAGTTGCCGAAGAACTTATTATGGATGACATCTCAACAGGTGCGTCAAACGATATTGAAAAGGCTACAAAAACAGCCCGTGCAATGGTTACAAAGTACGGTATGACTAAGGAACTCGGTTGTGTATGCTACGGCACAGACAACAATTCCGTATTCCTCGGCAGAGATATGGGCAGCAGAACTCAGGATTATTCCGAGGCTACCGCAGCTAAAATCGATCAGCTTGTTCTTGATATGGTCAACAAGGCATATGGCGACGCTACTAAGATTCTCAGCGATAATATGGATAAGCTCCACGATATTGCAAAATATCTTATCAAGCATGAGAAGATGGGCAGCGAGGACTTTACTGCCGTAATGAACGGCACATATAAAGAACCCGAAGAAGTTGAGCAGGAAACTGCCGACAAAGAACCCTCAGCCGAAACAAAGGTTGACGAGTCCACAGAAGGTTAATATCAAATAAACATAGCCTCTCGCAATGAGAGGCTATGCGTGTATATGAATCAATATTTAAACGAATGTATGAAGTTGTGTCAGGTGTTTGACACAGTAAAGGGTAGATGAAATGGCACAGGATAAAATTATTGTGAGAGGTGCAAAAGAGCATAACCTCAAAAATGTAAATGTTGAAATTCCCCGTAACAAGCTTGTCGTAATTACAGGACTTTCGGGTTCGGGCAAAAGCTCGCTTGCGTTTGACACCATCTATGCCGAGGGACAGAGAAGATATGTTGAAAGCCTTTCTTCCTATGCAAGAATGTTTCTCGGTCAGATGGATAAGCCTAATGTTGAAAGCATAGAGGGACTTTCGCCTGCAATATCAATCGATCAGAAAACTACTTCAAAGAATCCCCGTTCAACGGTCGGTACGGTTACGGAAATTTACGATTATCTCCGCCTTTTGTACGCAAGAATAGGTGTTCCGCATTGTACGGTTTGCGGAAGGGAAATCCGTCAGCAGACAGTTGACCAGATTGTCGATAAGATTATGACCTATGAAACGGGTACGAAAATTCAGGTTATGGCTCCCGTTGTAAGGGGTAGAAAGGGCGAACACGCAAAGGTTCTTGACAGTGCCGGAAAATCGGGCTATGTCCGTGCAAGAGTTGACGGGATCATCTATGATTTGTCGGAAAATATTCCGATTGAGAAAAATAAAAAGCATAATATAGAAATCATTGTTGACCGTCTTGTAATCAAGCCTGAAATAGCATCAAGACTTTCAGACAGCATCGAAACAGCGTCAAAGCTTGGCGGCGGTCTTGTTACGGTGAACTTCAACGGCGATGAGGATGTGACTTTTTCACAAAAATATGCCTGCCCCGAACACGGTGTGAGCATTGACGAGCTTTCACCGAGAATGTTTTCATTCAACAATCCGTTCGGTGCGTGCCCAAAGTGTACGGGACTCGGCGTGTTCCTCAAAATTGATGAGAACAAAATTATTCCCGATATGTCAAAGAGTATCCGTGACGGCGGTATCAAGGGCAGCGGTTGGGCAATGGAAGGCAGTACAATTGCCGCAATGTATATGGAGGCTTTAGCGAAAAAGTACAATTTTTCGCTTGATGAACCGCTTGAAAATCTCCCGAAGGAAACTATCGACAAAATCCTCTACGGCACAGGTGATGATGAGCTGACAATCAATAAAAAATCTGTTTACGGCGGAGGTACTTATCAGCATAAATTTGAGGGTATAATCAACAACCTTGAACGCCGTTATCGTGACACAAGCAGTAACTGGATTAAGGATGAAATCCGTTCGTATATGGCAGAAATTCCGTGCGACCTTTGTCACGGTGACAGACTTTCAGCCGAAAGCCTTGCAGTAACAGTCGGCGGACTTAACATTGCCGATTTCTGCAAAATGTCGGTTATTGATGCACTCGACTTTGTAGGTCAGCTCAAGCTTACAGAAAAAGAGCAGATTATCGGTGCTGAAATTATAAAAGAAATTAACGAAAGACTTAACTTCCTCAAGAGCGTAGGACTCGGCTACCTTACTCTTTCAAGAAGCTCGGGAACACTCAGCGGCGGTGAAAGTCAGCGAATCCGCCTTGCAACGCAAATCGGCAGTTCGCTTATGGGTGTGCTGTATATTCTTGACGAGCCGAGCATCGGACTTCATCAGCGTGACAATGAAAAACTTCTTGCAACCTTAAAGCGACTTCGTGACCTCGGAAATACTGTTATCGTTGTTGAACACGATGAAGACACTATGTATGCCGCAGATTGCATTGTGGATGTAGGCCCCGGGGCAGGTATTCACGGCGGTGAAATTGTCTGTGTCGGTGATGTTGAAAAGATTAAGCAATGTCCGAATTCAATCACAGGCAAGTATCTTTTGGGCGAACGCAAAGTTCCCGTTCCCGAAAAGCGCAGAAAAGGCAACGGACTTTTCCTTGAAGTCAGAGGAGCGGCTGAAAATAACCTTAAAAATATCAATGTTAAAATTCCGCTCGGTGAATTTGTCTGCGTAACAGGTGTTTCGGGTTCGGGCAAAAGCTCACTTGTAAACGAAATTCTCTACAAAGCCCTTGCCCGTGACCTTAATCGAGCAAAGACAATTCCCGGCAAGCACAAGGAAATCAAGGGTATGGAAAATCTTGATAAGGTAATTGCCATTGACCAAAGTCCTATCGGCAGAACTCCCCGTTCAAATCCTGCAACATACACAGGTGTGTTTACGGATATCAGAATGCTTTATGCCGCTACAACAGATGCGAAAATGCGTGGTTTTACACCAAGCAGATTTTCATTCAATGTAAAGGGCGGTAGATGTGAGGCTTGTCAGGGTGACGGTATTATCAAAATTGAAATGCACTTTTTGTCAGATGTTTATGTTCCGTGTGAGGTCTGCAAGGGCAAGAGATATAACCGTGAAACCCTCGAAGTAAAGTACAAGGGTAAGTCAATCAATGATGTTCTTGAAATGTCCGTTGAGGAGGGAATGGAGTTCTTCTCAAATATCCCGAAGATTTACAGAAAGCTGAAAACCCTGTATGAAGTGGGTCTTGGTTATATAAAGCTCGGTCAGCCTGCAACAACGCTTTCGGGCGGTGAGGCTCAGCGTGTAAAGCTTGCAACAGAGCTTTCAAAACGCAGTACTGGCAAGACAATTTATATTCTTGACGAGCCGACAACGGGCTTGCACATTGCCGATGTACACAGACTTGTTGATGTTCTTCAGCTTCTTGTTGACGGCGGAAACACGGTTGTTGTAATTGAACACAACCTTGACCTTATCAAGACAGCCGATTATCTTATCGACCTCGGTCCGGAGGGCGGTGACGGCGGCGGTACAATTGTTGCCAAAGGCACTCCCGAACAGGTTGCAAAGGTTGAAAAATCATTTACGGGACAGTATCTTAAACCGTTGCTATAATTCTTATAGAGAAAAACAATTGTTTAAAAAATGGTTCATCACGATTTTTTGTGGGATGGAGAACGGACAGACGGAATAGAAAGATAGCGAATCAAGGTAAAGAAGAAGTCGTCGTCACGGTAACAGTAGCCGATTCGTTTAGCGACCTTTATCTTGTTGTTGAAGCCTTCGAGCTTGCCGGTGCTGATTGGGTGGATGGCATGGGCAGTTAAGCCGGGGAGCTGTTTTTCTTTTTGAACTGCAAACCGTACCAATAAAAATCTCAGTTTATAGGGGGCGAATATCTATTTTGAATTTAGCGAGAGCTTGTAAAATGGCACCCAATAAAATACTGGAGCCGAAGTAGAAAAATACTTCGGCTGTAATTATAATATATAGATTTTAAAAACATAAAATTTAATAATCTACTCCCTCTTGCTTTATCATATTATCTTCAATTTTATAGTGTTTGGTAATTTCCATATTATCAGCAACCCACAGTGCTAAATCGCCCGAAGAAAGATCTGTATCATCGTCAAAAGCTCCGCATACGGAAAAGTCGTCATCACGGTAGCAATTAATAGCTTTGTAGGTTTTATCTATAATTACATAGGAATATTCTACCGCAATAATCTTTCCGTTCTTACCGTTATATTCACTGAAAGTAAAATCAGTTGCCCATTTTTTGTCATTCCATGACTCCGGCATTGTAACATCCGGTGTACTTGTACCGTCAACAAGTATATTAAAGTAATCCATAATGCTTTCAGGAGTTTCAAAATTAACATCCGGGAAACTGTCCATTATCTTACCTATATTTATATATTCAATGTTATCGCAAATTAATTCTTTAACACCATCATATTTGCCATTAAATAAATCTTTATAAGCTTGTTTATATTTGTCATCTATTGGCATTAGTGATGGAATGATATAGTTATCTATGCTTAACTTGTAGGGAGAAATTTTTTCGCCGGCATTTGTTTCGTTTGCATCAGGACTAAAACAAGCAATAGATGTATAATTCTGAGCGTATAATTTCCAGTTTAAAGGAATATCAAGTGAAAAAGTTATATAATCACCTTCGCTGTTTTCCGTCACAGTTTTTGTTTCTATATCAGGCTTAATAATTGTATTGTTCTGCTGACAGCCTACAAGCGAAATCATAAGTACGATGGATATTATTGCTGATAAGATTTTGTATTTCATTTGTATGCTCCTATTATATATTTCAATTTAAAATCACTTGAGATTTTTGATTTTATTCATTTAATATTACTAAATTGTGATATCTATTGTACTGTTTGTATTGCTTTTTGTAAAGTAATAATAAAAATAAATATAAAGAAATTTCGGAGAAATTGCATTGTTTAGTGCAATTTCTCCTTTTTTTGAGCCTGTAAGTGGGAGGTGATTTTTTTGACAGACCAAATTCTTATAGCGTTGATTTCATTTGCAGGAACTCTTGCCGGCTCACTTGCAGGCATTTTTACAGCGTCAAGATTATCAAATTATCGCATTGAACAGCTCGAAAAAAAGGTTGACAAGCATAATAATCTTGTTGAGCGTGTATATCTTATTGAGCAGCACGAGGCAGTTAATGACAACAAAATCAAAACAGCGGAACACAGAATAGCGGATTTGGAAAACGAACAAAACAAGGAAAGGAAAATATAATATAATGAGTAAAATAAAAATATGCTTAAAAAAGCCGTGTTTAAAAAGAGCGTTCAGAACATTTATTCAGACTGCTCTCGGTTATGTTATCACCAATGTAACGCTCGCTTTGGGCGGTCTTGATTTTAATGACGGTGATGTTGTAAAGAATGCTCTCATCGGTCTTGCTGTTGCGGCTGTTGCGGCAGGTGCATCGGCAGTAATGAATTTAAAAGAGGGAGAAGATAAAGATAATGAGTAAAAAAATATATCTCAGTCCGTCAAATCAAAACGGCAACACCTATGCAACGGGCGGTACGAATGAAATGGCTCAGTGCGACAAAATCGCCGCCGCCACAGCCAAAGCACTCAAGCGTTGCGGTTTTGAGGTTATGGTTGCAAAGTCGGGTACGCTTATGCAGACACGCTGTCCCGAATCGGATAAGTTTGGAGCAGACATTCATATGCCGATTCACACTAATGCGTTTAACGGCAAATATACGGGCGGTACAAGAGTGTTTTGCCTGAACTCAAACGGCAGAAAGGCTGCCGAGGCGGTAAAGTCTGCCCTCGGAGCAATCTCACCGGGTAAGGATGATTCGGTAAGTTACAAAACCGATCTCTACGAAATCAATGTGCCGAAGGCATTAACCGTGTATGTTGAGTGTGAATTTCACGACACCGTGACAGGCTCGGATTGGATACGCAAGAATACAGTTGCAATCGGAGAGGCAATCTGCAAGGGTATGTGCAATTATTTTGATGTGAAATACAAAACTGACTCTGCAGGCTCAGACAGTTCAAAAGCGGGTTCGGATAAAGCTTTCAGGCGTTATATCGTGAGAATAACCTCGTCAAACGGCGTGAATATCCGTAAAGGTCCGGGTACAAATTACGATGTGAACGGTGCTGTTCCAAAGGGCGGAGCGTACACGATAGTCGATGAAAAGTCGGGTGCAGGTGCAGCCAAGTGGGGCAAACTCAAAAGCGGTGCCGGATGGATAGCACTTGATTATACTGAAAAAATAAGATAAAGAAAAAGGAGTCGTGATTTTTCACGACTCCGATTTTTATGCAGAAATTATGTAATTATGAATTTTTTCCAAACGCAAAAAAGACCGTCAAATGACGATCCTTTTCGCGATTGTGTGTTTTATGAAAATGAATGTTTCAATAAAGAAGCAAACATTTTTGCCTAATATTTAATGAACAGGTAAGATTAAAGTTTTGAACCTTATCTTTGTTCATTGTCTTATATTATACCGATTTTTAGGGGTAAATTCAAGGTGAGAGGGTGCAATTCTAATATTCATACAGTCGAAAAGACAAACTGTACAAAAAATCAAGAAGATGTTTGTGCAGTATTTTTTTAGAATCTTAAATTACCCGACAAATACGATGATTTTAATAATTGGCTCTATACAAAATAAACAAAAAGTAAATCAATAAGAAATATTGTTTTTACTGTTAAACACCATTTTTAATTGGATTAATCTTTTTCCTGCGGATATTTGCCATAAAAACAAGTGCAACGATAAAGGCTACAGCTTCGCCGATAGGGAATGCAATCCAGATTATTGAAGATGCAAAATCAAAGCATGAAAAGATGTATGCAAGGGGCAGAGGAACAACAATAAGTCGTACAAGCGAAAGTATCAGCGAATGCACACCGTTGCCGAGTGCCTGAAAAATTCCCTGATACGCAATGTTAGCACCGACAAATATAAATCCGGGTGTGATTATTCTAATTGCAAGCATTGCAAGTTCGGTTGTCGATTCTGTAAGCGAGAATATTCCGAGTATCTGTTTTGCAAAAATTTGAAGAATTATAATTCCTGCACAAAGAATTGATACCGTGTAAATAAGTCCGTATTTAATGCTGTCGTTTACTCGCTTTTTATCCTGTTTGCCGTAGTTGAACGCTATAATCGGAATCATCGCATTGTTCATGCCGAATGCGGCAAAAAATACAAACTGCTGAATTTTGTAATAGATACCGTAAGCCGTAACCGCATCCGTTGAAACTCTTACAAAAATAACATTTATGCTGTATGTCAAAATCGACATAAGCGCCTGCATAATAATAGCGGGGATACCAACCTGATAAATTTGCCTGATAATCCTGCCTTCGGGTTTCATATACTTTAATGATGTGTTGAAATGCTTTGAATTGCATCTGAAATAGAAATATGCGTCAATAAAGAATGAAATGAACTGACCTATAACTGTTGCGATAGCCGCACCGTCAATACCGAGCTTCGGGCAACCGCACCAACCGAAAATCATAATCGGATCAAGTATCATGTTCACAACCGCACCGACAATCTGTGCAACTGTTGTCTGCATTGTATATCCCGTTGCCTGTAACAGCTTTTCAAAAATCATGTACATACTAACGCCCAGTGAACTGTAGGTGCAGATTTTAAGATACGAAACAGCCATTGATGTGATAATCGGATCGCTTGTTTGTGAGGCTATGTATGCGTCAACTCCGAATATTCCGAAAAGCACAAATACAACACAGGTGCAAAGTGCAAGAAAAATTGAGTTGCCCGAAATTTTACTGCACTTTTCTTTATTGCCCTCACCAAGACTTCTTGACAAAATCGAGTTGATGCCGACTCCCGTACCGACTCCGACCGCAACCATAAGCATCTGAACAGGAAATGCCAGCGTGAGTGCATTTACCGCATAATCACCGAGTGCGGGTATATTCGGATCTTTCATACAGCTTACAAAGTAGCTGTCAACGATATTGTACACAGCCTGTACAACCATTGAAATTATCATCGGAACACCCATAGTAAGCAAAAGCCTGCTTATTTTTTCAGTTCCCATTTTATTCATTTTTTGCGGTTTTTCCATTATATAACCTCCGATGTTTTTGACACAAAAATGTGCAGCATTGAAAATCCGGACTTATGCCATTCAATGCTGCACGATTACTCTTATTATACACTTTTTATTATGCTTTTGTAATTGATTTACACACCAAAATTTTGGTAAAAACGCAAAATCTTTTTGTTGATTATCCGAATTATATGTCATAAACAAAGAAATTTTGAAAAACAGAGCATAGTCCGTACAAAGGGACAGTGAATGTATGTCACTTATAATATCGAACAAATGTTCTTGAATTTGTTCGATATGTTCTGTATAATGGAATTAGAAGGTTGAAAGCCCCGCCGACCTTCTAAATGAATAAAATCAAGGAAAGGATATCGGTATGGTTAATTATTTTGAATGGTCAATGGAATATAAAAATACTGCCGACAGCATTCAGGATGTTATCGACAGACTCAAAGCAGAAAAAAGAGGCAAATCGGAAATCAACAAAAAAGAACTTGATTTGAGAATTGCAAAATACAAGATTTATTATAATGAATGCATTCACATTTCAAACCATCTTATGGATAGATATTACGGAGCATGATAAAATGAAAAGAGAATTTATACATATTACAGACAACAACAAACACAGATTAATGTCGGATTCGGGATTTTGGCACGGCAGTACAAATGAAAACTCCCGTGATAAGATGAAGAAAATTCTTTCAATGGCTGTTCTGAACGAGCTTACCGAAAGACAGAGAATCTGTATTGTAGATTACTATCTCAACGGCAAAAAGGAAAAAGAGATTGCAAAAGAACTGGGAGTCAACTCGTCAACGGTTTCCCGTCACATTATGAAGGCAAGGGATAAACTCAGACATATTGCGTCTTATTATGTAAATTAATCGTCAGCAATTTCAAAATCGGGAAGATACCACAGCAATGCTTCTTCGGCACTGTAGCCGTTTTTGCAAAGGTAATCAATTCCCGAAAGACTCACTCCGACACATTCGGCATTTGCGTCAAAATCGGTTTGGTAACAATCCCACGGAGATGCAACGCTGTGAATATACCTGTAATTTTCGTTTTTGTATGTAGTACCGTTTGAAGTTTCGGAATAGGGAACAAACAACGCTTCGCTGTTTTTGCGGAGCGTTTTGTTTTTTGCACTCTCAGCGGCTTTTTTTATTTCACCGTAAACATCCTTTATACTTCCCGATGCGTTTTCTTCATACAGAAAATCATTTGCCTTGAAAGAATCGGGATTAGCTCTGTAATTTGTGTTCATAAGAATTGCAATCGCCTTTAGTGTTTCGGCAGAGTAGCTGTCTTTATACAATCCTGCCGTCAACGCACAGAGAATTTCACCCGAATTTTTTGGCTTTTCGGGGGTGTCGGATGTTGAAACTGTCGGTTTTGCAAAAGACTGTTCAGAACATTTTGAAACTGCAATAGGGAGGATTGCCGTGAGAATCAGCAGAAGGACAACTGCAATTAATTTTTCCTTCATTACCATGCTCCTTTATTTCGCACAAAAAAATAAATAATACTATTGTATTTTGTGACTTATTTTTTCTTGACATAACGGTTATGTTGGCTTAAAATAATATATGATTGATTCGAAATAATAATTACTTACAATTCATTTTGTATTTGTTTTTGCTGTTTGATTTTTCGGCGGCATATCAATAATCGTGTAACAAAGTCGTTTTTTAAAATTGTCTTGTTACGGTACAGAAACGGAGATTTTTATGAAAACCAAATATTCAGTTATACCATTTATTCCGGCTGTAATAGCTGCTATAGGTCTTAAAATTATGAGTATGTTCGCAGTTGACGGCAACGGATTGTTGTTCGGCATGAACAAGTCGGGCATTAACTATTTCATAATTGAAATCATACTCGGGCTTTTTGCGGTTTGTGTTTTAATTAACCTTTTTGACAGAAAGACGGCTCCCGTATATCCCGTTAAAAAGAATTTTGTTTCGGGTGCGTTTGCAGTAATTTCGGGTATTGCGATTGTCGGTTCGTCATTTTTGGCTTTGATTAACGCAACTCCGGGTAACACGGATAATTATCTTTTGAGCATCATTGCGGCTCTGTTCTCGATTCCTGCGGCTATTGCTATGATTATGATCGGCAAGGTGCATTTTTCAGGCAAATCAATCGTATCAAATGTGTCGATGTTCTTTGTTTTCCCGGCACTTTGGGGATGCAGTGAACTCGTTTCGGAATTTCTCGCCGCAACAAAGGTTTCAATCTCAGCAAGCGATATGACGCCGCTCTTCTGTTACATTTTCATCACACTTTACCTTTTCTCAAGTTCAATGGTTGTTTCAAGGGTAAAGGGCAGAAATCCTGTTAAAGCCTGCTTTATTTACGGTATGCCCGCTGCCGCTGTTTCACTTTCATACGGTGTCGGTGCTGTTTTGACATCATCCGTTGAAAACACAGGCATCAGTGCTCTTGTGAACGGAGTTATGTTTATTGTTCTCGGCATTTATATTGTTTCGTTTTCTGTTGAAATGTTCGCAGGCTGCCTTACAAAGGCGGAGGTTGAGATTATCGAAAGCCTTCCCGAAGATGATGATACATACGAAAACAGCTATATCAGCTCAGGCGGTTACGATGAGCTTGTTGTTTCCGATAAAAAGGAAGATGATGTTCCTGCAAGCAATGACAGCTACGAGGCAGTTGCACAGGGACTTTCCGATTTTGTGATGGGCTACGATGAGGAAAAATATGACGATACAACAATCAAAAACGAAAATATAAATGACGGTCTTGTTCTCGGCTACGACAATGAAAATCAGACTCAGCTTGCAGAAGAAATTGCCGCCGAGCCTTTAAAAGAGGAAACTGCAAAGCCTGTTGCAGAAGCTCCTGCAGAGCCTGAAATTCCCGAAGAACCCGTGTACGCAAAGCGTCTTGATGTTTCAGAGGAAAAAACCGAGCCTGTAAAGGCAGAAACTCCTGTTAAAGCCCCTGTTGAAGACACAGAGGTTTCAGACGACAGAATGAGCGAAATCGACAGACTTCTCAAGGAACTTGAAGATAAAAAATAATTAAGAACATCGAATTAGGTGTTGACATTCAGGTTTTAGAGTGGTACTATACAAATGAAAAGAAAATTGATTTTTGATGAGGACACGATTTGCAGTCCTGCTTTTTCCAGAGAGCGAAATTATTTGCTGTGATATTTCGCAAAAAGCATTGCAAGTTACCACCTTTAAGACTGTGCAGGAAATGGCACGGCGTTTGGTTGCGTTAAAACCGTCAAGAGGGCTTTAAGCCGAACTTGGGTGGAACCACGATTTATTCGTCCCAATATTCCGTTTTTGGAATATTGGGATTTTTTTGTTTTCATCACATATTAAAAAGGAGAATGGTTATGATTAATGTTGAATTAAAAGGCGGAGCAGTCAAGGAATTTGAAAATGGTACAACTCCTGCCGAAATTGCAAAATCAATCGGTGCAGGCTTGTACAAGTCTGTTTGCTGTGCAAAGGTTGACGGCGACCTTTGTGACCTCAGAACACCGCTTGAAAAAGATTGTAAGGTTGAACTTCTCACATTTGATAATGTTGACGGTCAGAAAACTTTCTGGCACACAGCCTCTCATGTTCTTGCTCAGGCAGTAAAAAGACTTTATCCGAATGCAAAGTGTGCAATCGGTCCTGCCGTTGACAACGGTTTTTACTATGATTTTGATGTTGAAAAGCCTTTCTCACCCGAAGACCTTGAAAAAATCAAGGCTGAGATGAAGAAAATCGTAAAATCAGGTCTTGAGCTTGAAAGAGTTGAGCTTTCTCCGGAGGAGGCTGAAAAGAAACTTGAAGAGATGAACGAGCCTTACAAGGTTGAACTTGTTAAGGAACATTCCGACAAGGGCGAGCATATCACATTCTACAAACAGGGTGAGTTTATCGACCTCTGCGCAGGTCCTCACCTCATGAGTGTTGCACCGATCAAGGCTATTGAACTCACTGCCTGCACAGGCGCTTACTGGAGAGGCGACGCAAACAACGCACAGCTTTGCCGTGTTTACGGTGTAGCTTTCCCAAAGGCGTCAATGCTTGAAGAACACCTCAAAAAGCTTGAAGAAGCAAAGCTTCGTGACCACAACAAGCTCGGTCGTGAACTTGAATACTTTACAACTGTTGACTATGTCGGTCAGGGACTTCCTATTCTTCTTCCAAAGGGTGCAAGAGTTGTTCAGCTTTTACAGAGATGGGTTGAAGATGTTGAGCAGTCAAAGGGTTGCCTTCTTACAAAAACTCCTCTTCTTGCAAAGAGAGATCTTTATAAGATTTCAGGTCACTGGGATCATTATCTTGACGGTATGTTTGTACTCGGCGATCCGCATGATGAAGAAAAGGAATGCTTCGCACTTCGTCCTATGACTTGCCCATTCCAGTATCAGGTTTATCTTAACAAACAGCGTTCATATCGTGACCTTCCGATGCGTCTTACGGAAACATCAACACTTTTCCGTAACGAGGCAAGCGGTGAGATGCACGGTCTTATCCGTGTTCGTCAGTTCACAATTTCAGAAGGACACTACATTCTCCGTCCCGATCAGCTTGAACAGGAATTCAAGGGTTGTCTTGAGCTTGCTAAATATTTCCTTGATACGGTAGGACTTCTTGAAAACTGTACTTTCAGATTTTCACAGTGGGATCCTGAAAACAAGAATAATAAGTATGAGGGCACAAAGGAACAGTGGGAAGAGTCACAGGCTGTTATGAAAACTATTCTCGATGACCTTGATGTTGACTATGAGATTGGTATTGACGAGGCCGCATTCTACGGTCCGAAGCTTGATATTCAGTACAAGAATGTATTCGGTAAGGAAGACACAATTGTTACAATCCAGATTGATATGCTCCTTGCCGAAAGATTCGGTATGTACTACATCGACAAGGACGGTCAGAAGAAGCTTCCGTATATTATTCACAGAACTTCACTCGGTTGCTTTGAAAGAACTCTTGCATATATGATTGAGAGATTTGCCGGTGTAATGCCGCTTTGGCTTGCTCCCGAGCAGATCAGACTTCTTCCGATAAAAGAGGGTAATGTTGAGTATGCACAGGGTATTGCAGACAGACTTACTTCACTCGGCATGAGAGTTACTGTTGACAGCAGAGATGAAAACATCGGTCCAAAGATTAAGGCTGCAAGACTTGAAAGAATTCCGTATATTCTTGTAATCGGCGACAACGAGATGAATTCATCAACAGTTACGGTTCGTTCAAGAAAAAGAGGAGAAATCCCGAATATGTCTGTTGACGAATTTGTTGCTCTTGTTAAGAACGAAGTAGATACAAAAGAAAAATAATTCTGAAATTTTTTCGGAGGGATGCTGATGTCCGGAGGATTCACTCCGTTTGATAAAAACAGCTACAGAGAATCAAAACGCAGACGAAAACAGGCGCTTATTGAGGAGAGAACGGGAAGAATTCTTCCCGTGTCAAATCCTCGGCGAAGGTACATTGCGTTAGCTTGTGTCGGTGTGATTCTTGTCGCAGCTATTGCGTTTGGAATTTTTTCAATACTTAAAAGTAATCAGAAAAGTAATCCCGAAACTCCCGAACAGATTCAGGCAGAAAGCGAAATGCTGCTGACGGTTGTTGACAGCGCAAATCCGCTTGATAAGGATTATGTGCCCGATCTTGAAACCTTGAACGGATTCAGAGTGAACAGGGACGCACTGAAACCTCTTGAGAATCTTTTGAAAGCGTCAAAAGAAAACGGCACCGAGCTTAAAATCAAGACTGCATATGTGAGTTATGATGAACAGGAAGAAAGGTTTCAGTCCGAACTTCAAAAGATGTTGCAATCATCAAAATATACAACTGTCAGAGCAGAGGCGGAGGTCGTAAAAACCACGCCTCATGGCGGACAGTCGGAGTCACAGACGGGATTGCTTGTTGAATTTGATTTTTCAAATTCGGGTTCAAAGGCATTTCTTGAGCGAAACTGCGTTGAATACGGATTTGTTCAGAGATATACCGAAAGCAAAACCTCAGTAACACGAATGAATCCGTCAGACTCGCTGTACAGATATGTGGGGATTGAAAACGCAAAGCGTATGCGTTCCTACGGAATGTGCCTTGAAGAGTACAAAAGCTACCTTCAAAAACAGGCAATCCCAAAATAAAATAAATATTTTTTAAAAACGCTTGCATTTTGCAATATTATGTTGTATAATTAATCCGTTAATTGTGTAATGTCAGGTAGGTGAAAACAATGAAAGAGAATATCCATCCTAAGTATGAGAAAACAACAATTACTTGTGCTTGCGGTAATGTTATTGAAACAGGTTCAACAAAGAAGGACATCCGTGTTGAAATTTGTTCAAAATGCCACCCATTCTTTACAGGAAAGCAGAAATTAGTTGATACCGGCGGACGCGTTGACAGATTCAAGAAGCGTTTCGGTATGGATAAATAATTTATTATGTAATTGTTTAGGCGGCACATTGTGCCGCCTTGTTTACTTTACGGAAACTTTGCATAATCGTGCGCAGAGTGTCTGTATAATTGAGGTATTATTATGGCAAAGGATTACAAAACCGTTTTAAGTAACGCAAAAGACGAATTTGTTGAAAAGCGTTCACGCTTTATCGGCTATTGCAAGCCTGTAACCTGTGAGCAGGAGGCTGTTGATTTTATCAACGAAAAACGCAGTGAACATTGGAATGCAACTCACAATGTCTATGCCTATTCTCTGCGTGAGGGCAACATAAAGCGTTACAGTGATGACGGTGAACCTTCGGGTACAGCCGGTATGCCTTGCCTTGATGTAATTGTAAAAAATGAAATTTATGATGTATGTGTTGTTGTTACCCGCTACTTCGGCGGTGTTTTGCTTGGCACTGGCGGACTTGTGAGAGCATATTCTCACGGTGCAAAAATTGCCCTTGACGCCGCAAAAATCGTTATGATGCAGAACTGTCTTGTCTGTTCTGCTCGTTGTACATACAACCGGTACGGCAAGGTTTCGGCACTTGTAACTGATAACGGCGGTACTGTTGACGATACTGTCTATGAAGGCGATGTGCTGATTAAATTCCATATAAAACCCGATTTACTGCCACAGCTTAACAAAAAGCTTGCAGATGCAACTGCGGGTGAGGTTCAGGCGGTTTTTGATGAGGAAAAATATTATGCCGTTGAGTTATAAAGTTTTCTTTATGACAAAACTTTTTATGCTTTCGACCTCAAAAGCTAAAAAATGAAATACTTTTCAAAATAATTTCAAATATTTAAAGGAATATTCAAAAAAATTTCGTAAAAAGCTAATAGGTAAGCGAGAGGAGGAGTTTTATGGCTTTCCCTGAAAGTTTCTTGCAGGATTTAAAAATGCGAAACGATATCACGGATGTTGTTTCGGGTTATGTCAATCTCAAAAGACGGGGAAGAAATATGGTCGGTCTTTGTCCGTTTCACGGCGAAAAAACTCCCTCTTTTAATGTATATACCGAAAACGGTTCGTTCTATTGTTTTGGCTGCGGAGTAGGCGGAGATGTCATCTCTTTTATTATGAAAATTGAAAATCTTGACTATGTCGATGCCGTGAAGTATCTTGCACAGCGGGCAGGACTTGAAATGCCCGAAAACAGCTATGATGACAGCATGAGCCGTCTTAGAAACAGAGTGTTTGAAGCTAACCGTGAGGCGGCAAGGTTTTATTATGCCGCTTTGTGTTCTCCGCAAGGCAGAAAAGGTCTTGATTATTTTCATTCAAGAGCCTTATCCGACAGAACAATCCGTCATTTCGGACTTGGTTATGCCGATGATAACTGGTCGTCACTATGCAATCATCTCAAATCAAAAGGCTTTAATGACAGCGAACTTGTTGCCGCAAATCTTGCGGTTCGGCACAGAAACGGCAACGGAATCTATGACAGATTCACAGATCGTGTTATGTTTCCGATTATTGATCTGAGAGGAAATGTTATTGCATTCGGCGGAAGAATTATGTCCGATGCAAAGCCTAAATATCTCAACACCTCCGATACTCCCGTATTTAAAAAGAGTGCAAACCTGTTTTCGCTCAACAACGCAAAAAATTCGGGCAAGAGAACTCTGATTCTTTGCGAGGGCTATATGGATGTCATCGCTGTAAATCAGGCAGGTTTTACAAATGCCGTTGCAACCCTGGGAACGGCTCTTACAGGTGAACAGGCTGTTTTGATGAAACGGTATGCCGATGAGGTGATTATCTGTTACGATGCCGATGAGGCAGGTCAAAAGGCTACCGCAAGGGCAATTCCTATACTCAGAAATTCGGGACTTAATGTTAAGGTTCTTACAATTCCAAGCGGTAAGGATCCCGATGAATTTATCAAATCAAAGGGTAATGACGGTCCTGCCGCATTCAAAGCATTGCTTGACAAATGCGGTAACGATGTTGAATACCGACTGCAAAAGCTAAAAAATGCACACAATATTCAGCTGACGGAGGGCAAGGTTGCTTTTCTTGAGGAGGCGGCAAAGCTGATTGCAACAATCAGCAGTCCGATTGAACGGGATGTCTATTCTTCAAAGGTTGCATCCGAACTCGGAGTTGACAAAAATGCATTTAAACAGCAGGTGTCAAGGGTGTCACGCAGAGGTGAAAGGGCTGAAGAAAAGAAACAGGCTCGTCAAATTCAGCTTGAACTCAGCCGAAGAAATGACAAAATCAATCCTGAGCATTTCCAAAAGCCACGCAGTTCAAGTGCCGAAGAAGCTCTTTTGGTTTATCTTTTAAACAATCCCGATGCATATGAGGAGATTTCTGCAAGGGTAAAGCCCGAACAGTTTCAGAATACTCTGATGCGGAGGTTTTTTGAATATTTCAGTGCTCGCATTGAGAGGGGAGAAGATCCTCTTACGAATACGGCGGCAGATTTTACACAGGATGAAAATTCAAAGCTTTATCAGCTGATGTCACAGGCAATTCCGGGGGCGTCAACCGCTGAGGCAATGAATGAATACATAAATGTTATCAACGAGGAAAGCTCAAAGCTCAATTCCGGCGATTTAGCCGATGTTTCAAATGAGGAGCTTATGGCATATCTTGATAAAATAAGGAAAAAGAAGCAGTAAACGCAGGAAAGGAAAATGAGTATGGCAGCTACACCCGATAAGAAAACAGTCGTAAGAGAACTTATGGAACTCGGTAAGCAGAAAGGTCAGCTTACAAACCAGGACATTCTTGATGCAATCGGTGAAATTGACTTTGATCCCGAACAGCTTGAAAAGCTTTATGATTCACTTGCACAGCTTGGCATTGAAATCGTAGAGGATTCGGGCGATATTAAAATTGACGATATCGACCTTGGCTTTGATGAAGGCAAAGACAGCGACTCACACGCTCAGATTGCAGAAACAGGCAGCGTTTCGGTTGACGATCCCGTAAAGGTATATCTTAAAGAAATCGGACGGGTTCCGCTACTTTCCTCCGATGAAGAAATCAACCTCGCAATCAGAATCGCTGACGGTGATGTTGCCGCAAAACAGCGTCTTTCCGAGGCAAACCTTCGTCTTGTTGTTTCAATTGCAAAGCGTTATCTCGGCAGAGGCATGCAGTTTCTTGACCTTATTCAGGAAGGCAATCTCGGCCTTATCAAGGCTGTAGAAAAGTTTGACTATACAAAGGGCTTTAAATTTTCAACATATGCAACATGGTGGATCAGACAGGCCATTACCCGTGCAATTGCCGATCAGGCTCGTACAATCCGTATTCCTGTTCATATGGTTGAAACTATCAACAAGGTAAAAAAGGTTCAGAGCCAGCTCCTTCACCAGAACGGTCATGAGCCGTCTGCCGATGAAATTGCCGCAGAAATTGATATGCCTGTTGACAAGGTTCGTGAAATTATGCGTGTTGCTCAGGAGCCTGTTTCACTTGAAACTCCTATAGGCGAGGAGGAAGACAGCCATCTCGGTGACTTTATCCCCGATAACGATGCTCCCGCACCTGCCGATGCCGCATCACACACAATGCTCCGTGAACAGCTTTCGGATGTTCTTTCAACCCTCACTCCCCGTGAAGCCAAGGTTCTCAAACTCCGTTTCGGTCTTGAGGACGGCAGAAGCAGAACCCTTGAGGAAGTCGGCAAGGAGTTTAATGTAACCCGTGAGCGTATCCGTCAGATTGAGGCAAAGGCTCTCCGCAAGCTCCGTCATCCTTCAAGAAGCAGAAAGCTCAAGGACTATCTTGACTATTAATCAGACTTTATGATTACTTTTGATGAATGCGGCGCAATGCTTGACGAAATTGCAGATTCCATGCCCTATGAATTATACAGAGATTTAAACGGAGGAATTTCCCTTCTTCCGCAGTTAAAGGTTCATCCAAAAGCACTTAACAATGATTTGTTCATTTTGGGTGAGTACATACGCAATTCTCTCGGCAATGCAATTGTGTTTTACTACGGTTCAATCAACAGGGTTTACGGCTCACTTGATAATGAGGAATACCGAAAAAAGCTCGTTGAAATACTTCATCACGAGGTTCGCCATCATAACGAGTATCTTGCAGGTTGCGATGACCTCGGAATTTTTGACAGAAATCAGATTGACGATTACCTTAGAAAACACAGTAAATAATCAAATAAAATTTTAAGAGGACAGCTTTTCTAAACAGAAAGCTGTCCTCCTTTGTTATCTTACCTTTATAATCTGCCCCGGATAAATTACATTCGGATTTGAAAGTCTGTTAAGCCGTGAGAGATTTTCAACGGTTGTTCCGTGCATTTGTGCAATTATCCACAGCGAATCGCCCGGACGGGCAACATGATACTGTGTTTCCGCACTACCGGCGGGAACCGTAAGAACCTGACCTACAAAAATAGCGTCAGGAGTTTGAATGTTGTTGTATTTTAATATGTCATTCACCGTTGTCTGAAAGAACTGCGCAATGCCAAAAAGCGTATTTCCGGGACGAACGGTGTACTGAACCATTTCCATATCTGTCCTCCTTGCTTTTCATAGTAACAATATATGCCTGTGACAAAAATGCGTTACTCCTGCATAAAATAAACCGTGTACGGAAAAATAACAATGCAGACAAAACACAGCGTTGCTCAGATTAAAAATATCTGAAAACGGTTTATGTTATAAAATTTCAATACGAGAGGGCATATAAATGGAAATAAAAATAGATACGATAATCGGCAGAGAAATAATTGATTCAAGAGGAAATCCTACGGTTGAGGCGGAGGTCGGACTTTCCGACGGAACCTTTGCAAAAGCGTCTGTCCCTTCGGGTGCGTCAACAGGAGAATTTGAGGCGGTTGAACTTCGTGACGGTGAAAAACGCTATCTCGGCAAAGGTGTGCAGAGAGCCGTTGAAAATATCAACAGCATAATTTCGCCTAATCTTTGTTGCGACTCACCTTTTGACCAGTGTGCAATCGACAGCAAAATGATCGAACTTGACGGCACGGAAAATAAGGAATTGCTCGGTGCAAATGCTATTCTTGCCGTATCGCTTGCCTGTGCAAAGGCGGCGGCAAAGAATCTCAGACTGCCGTTATTCCGTTATATCGGCGGAACATATGCGGTCAGAATGCCGGTTCCAATGATGAATATTCTCAACGGCGGCGCTCATGCGTCAAATAATATCGACATTCAGGAATTTATGATTATGCCTGTCGGTGCAAGGTGTTTTTCCGAGGGAATGATGCAGTGCTGTGAAATCTACCATACACTCGGCAAAATTCTAAAAGAGAATAATATGTCAACAGGTGTAGGCGATGAGGGCGGTTATGCACCGAGCCTGAAAAGTGATGAGGATGCAATTGAGTATATAATTAAGGCGATTGAAAAAACAGGTTATACTACCGATGAAATTAAAATTGCGCTCGATGCCGCATCTTCCGAATGGTATTCCGACGGAAAATATATTCTTCCAAAGAGAGGCGATTCGCTTTCAAGCGACGAACTTATTAATTATTTTGACAAGCTCTGTTCTGATTATCCGATTATCTCGCTTGAAGATCCGCTTTCCGAACACGACTGGGACGGTTGGCAGAATATTACTTCAAAAATCGGCAACAAAGTTCAGCTTGTCGGCGATGATTTGTTTGTTACAAACACAAAAAGACTTAAAAAAGGCATAGAGTTCGGAGCAGGCAACGCAATTTTGATTAAAATTAATCAGATAGGAACGCTGACGGAAACGCTTGATGCAATTGACACGGCTCACAAGGCGGGTTATCGCACGATTATTTCACACAGAAGCGGCGAAACAGAGGACACAACCATTGCGGATATTGCCGTTGCGGTTAATTCGGGACAGATAAAAACAGGTGCTCCGTGCAGAACCGACAGAGTTGCAAAATATAACAGACTTCTTCGGATTGAGAGTGCAATTGTCAACACTTCAACCTACGGCTTGTGATTCTGTCATCCCCGACTGCGGTCGGGGAATTTTTTTCTATTGATAACAAAATTCATAAATTTAGTAAATTTAACTGTCGAATTGTATTTATTTGACGGATTTTTCTTTGCTTAATATAAATTTAAAAATAAACTTTTAGAAATTCAGCATACTGCACATATTTGTCAAAGAAAATTCTACAACAATAAAGCCTTTATCAATTGCTATATTCTTAATCGGAATTAAAATATATTGCCTTATATGATAAAATGAATTAATGAAATGCTAACATTGGAATTCGTATGGACTATTGTAAAACAGTGCTGATTGTAACCTTTGTTTTGCTCATATCCGAATAAGTCAGGAGGCATTTTTGATTGTTTCTAAAAAGATTATTGGCAGGAGTAATGACAGCTATGATGATTACAGGAATGTGTGCGGCTGATGTTTCGGCAGCGGAAAAGAAAACTGTAACAGATTATCAGGCATATGCTGCAAATCTGGATAAGTCGGCATATTCAGGTAATGATTTGGGAGCTTCTTACTCAAAAAAGGCAACTACCTTCAAGGTATGGTCGCCTAATGCGGCGTCTGTTCGTGTGAATATTTTTGAACACGGCAGTGATAATGAGGGAGATGCAGGTTCTATAATGTCAAGAGCCATGTCGCTTGACAAAACAACGGGCGTGTGGTCCGTTACAATTAACGGTGACCTGCTTAACAAATATTATACCTACTCGGTAACACACGGAAAAACTACCAAGGAAACGGCTGATGTCTATGCAAAGGCGTGCGGTGTGAACGGTCAACGCTCAATGGTTGTCGATTTAAGCACAACCAATCCCGATGGTTGGGAAAATGATAAGCATGTGCTTGTACAGAATCAGACTGATGCGTCGGTCTGGGAAATCTCTGTAGCAGACTTTTCATCATCCGAATCAAGCGGCGTGAGTGAGGCTAACCGTGGCAAGTACCTTGCTTTTACCGAAGAAGGTACAACAGTCAACGGTGTTCAGGGTGCATCTTCAACCTGCGTTGACTATCTGAAAAAGCTCGGCGTTAAGTATGTGCAGATTATGCCGTTCTATGATTTCGGTTCTGTTGACGAGAGCAAGAACATTATGGACCAGTACAACTGGGGCTATGATCCCGTCAACTACAACTGCCCCGAGGGTTCTTATTCATCAAATCCTAAAAAGGGTGAAGTGAGAATCAAGGAATGTAAGCAGATGATTCAGGCACTTCATAATGCCGGAATCGGTGTAATTATGGATGTTGTCTATAACCACACCTACACCTCTGATTCTTGGCTTCAGAGAACAGTTCCGAATTATTACTACAGAATGAACAATGACGGAACTTTCTCAAACGGTTCGGGCTGTTCAAACGATACAGCAAGCGAACATCTTATGTTCAGAAAGTATATGATTGATTCCGTTACATATTGGGCAAGCGAATATCACATTGACGGTTTCCGCTTTGACCTTATGGGACTTCATGATGTAACAACTATGAATTCAATTCGTACCGCACTTGACAATCTTTATGCAGACGGCAGCGGCAGTCAGATTCTTATGTACGGTGAGGCGTGGGATATGGCAACCAATTGTGACGAAGGCACAGTATTGGCAAGTCAGAAAAATCTCAAGCAGTTGAGCGACCGCATCGGTGCGTTTGATGATACAATCCGTGATGCAATCAAGGGCAGTACAGGCGGTACGGACGGTGCTTTTGTTCAGGAAGGTTCACGCAGAGCCAACCTGAAAACAGGTATAGCAGGTCAGAGTGACACAACAACAGGCTGGGCAAATGTTCCGTCGCAATGTGTAACATATGCATCATGTCACGATAACCTTTGTCTTTACGATAAGCTTGTCGGCTCGGTTTACGGTGCCGATGGTAAATATCGCAAAAGATATGAAGATCTTGTTGCAATGAACAAGCTTTCTGCGGCAATTGTTATTACTTCACAGGGTATTCCGTTCTCACTCGGCGGTGAGGAGTTTTGTCGCAGTAAAGACGGTGATGAAAACAGCTATGCGTCAAGCAGAAAAGAAAATATGCTTGACTGGGAAAATGTCGATCTCTATTCAGATGTAATTGAATATTACAGAGGCCTTTATAAAATCCGTGACGCTTTTGCGGCATTCTCGGATTCTACTGCTGAAACAGCCAACAGCCTTACATATCTTTCCGATGTTCCAAAGGGTGTTATGGGCTACACAATAAATAACACTGAGAGCGGAAAATGGAGTCAGATGTGCGTAATCTTCAACGGCTCCGATTCTGCACAGAATGTTACCGCAAAAGGTGACTGGGTTGTTCTTGCAGATAACAAGACAGCAGGACTTCGCAACATAAAGAATGTTACAAACAGCGTAAAGGTTGAGGTGCATTCAGCCGTTATTATGGTTGACACAAAGAGCTATGATTCTGCGGGAATTATGGATGATGAGGGCGCTGTTGTCATTGATTATTATGACAACAAAACCGAAAAACTCATCAAGTCACAGACGCTCACAGGCGAACTCGGCACAAGCTATGATGTGACAAATCTTGCGTCAACTCTTAATTATGATGTTAAGAAAACCGACGGTGAAATCAAAGGTGTGTTCACGGATCAGGTAGGTCATGCAAAGGTTTATGTTGAAGAATATGACGGCGAGATGTCAACGGTTACCGTAAAGTTTGTTGACGAAACAAATAATACGGAAATTGAAGATTCTTTTCTTGTAAAAAACAGAAAGGGCGAGCAGTATTATACTCCCGACCTTCCGTCAATTAAAAATTACAAGCTTGTTCTTGACGACCTCCCGACAAACGGTGCAGGCAAGCTTGATTCCGCAAGCAAGACCGTTACGTACAAATATACCCGTGTAACTGATGATGAGGATAAGACTGTTTGCAGAGTCAATGCCATTTATATGGACGATTCAGGTAAAATTCTTGATACAAAGACAATCACAGGTGTTGAAGGACAGGCTTATTCACTTTCTCAAAATACATATGAGGAAAAAGATCTTGTAAGCGTTCCCGAAAAGGCAAACGGAACATTTAAATCGGGCGAAATCAATGTAGTGTTCAGTTACTCGTCAAACCCCGATCCGCTCAAGCAGATGCTTCCGTTTGTGTATGTCGGCACCGGTCTTATAATTGCTCTGTGTGCGGCGTCGGTTATTTATTCTTCAAACAAGCGTAAAAAACGCATTATGTCAGAGCTTGACATTGAAGAAGATTGATATTGAAGAAGATTAATTAAAGGTAGTTATTTCCGTATGCTGACGGAATAGATTATAAAAATTAATAAGGAGGAATATTATCTATGAGAACTACGAAGAAAATTGTTTCTGCAGTTCTTGCAGCGTGCATGCTTGCCTCAACAGCGGTTGTATCAAGCTTTGCCGCAACAGCCGATGACAGTTCGGCAGTTTCAAGCGACTACGCAAGAGACAATTCTTACACAAAGGCTGCTGAAGATATTGACGCTCAGTATGCTTATTCCGGTAATGATCTTGGTGTTACTTACACAAAAGATGCTACAACATTCAAGGTTTGGTCACCGACAGCAACCGGTGTTAAGCTCAATATCTTTACAAAAGGTTCGGATGACGAGCAGGGTGCATCTAAAGTTGCCAGCTACACACTTGAAAAAATGCTCGTTGACGGTGAGTGGAACGGTGTTTGGACGATTACACTCGTCGGCGAATGGAAGGATTATTATTACACATACTCAGTCACAACAACAGACACAACACACATCGGTTCAGATGCAACAAAGACTTATGAAACACAGGATGTATACTCAACGGCAACAGGCGTAAACGGCAAGCGCTCAATGATTGTTGACCTTGACGAGACAGATCCTGAGGGCTGGTCAAACGACAGCCATGTTCTTCTTGACAAGTCAACAAAGTCATCAGTATGGGAACTCCATATCAAAGACTTTTCTTATGACAAGGCTTCGGGCGTAAGCGACGCTAACAGAGGTAAGTACCTTGCTTTCACAGAATCAGGTACAACTCTTAACGGCGAGGGCAAGGTTTCAACCTGTATTGATTACCTCAAGGAACTCGGTGTAACAACAGTACAGCTTAACCCGTTCTATGACTTCCAGTCAGTAAATGAGGCAGGCGATGATTCTCAGTTTAACTGGGGTTATGATCCGGTAAACTACAATGTTCCGGAGGGTTCGTATTCTTCAAATCCGTATGACGGTAAAGTAAGAATCAAAGAGTGCAAGGAAATGATCAAGGCTCTCCATGACGCCGGCATTTCTGTTGTAATGGATGTTGTTTACAATCATACTTATTCAACTGATTCATGCTTCCAGTACACAGTTCCTAACTACTACTACAGAATGAAAACAACAGGCGCATTCTCAGACGGTTCGGGTTGCGGCAACGAAGGTGCAACAGAGCGTGCAATGTACAGACAGTATGTTATTGATTCACTCAAGTATTGGGTAAACGAATACCATGTTGACGGCTTCCGTTTTGACCTTATGGGTCTTATGGATGTTGAAACAATGAATATGGCAAGAGAAGCGCTTGACCAAATTGACCCACGAATCACAATGTGGGGTGAAGGCTGGGCAGGCGGTGACTCCTACCACCCGACTAACACTTGCTCAGGCACAAAATTCTATCCTGCAACACAGGCTAATGCGTCAAGACTCAGCGACAGAATCGCTATTTTCAATGACGGCATCCGTGACGGTATAAAGGGAAGTGCAATGGAAATCAACGATGTTGGTTTTATACAGGGCTCAAAGTCATCCGCAAAGGGTGTAAGCTACGGTGTTCGTGCCAACAGCTCAGGTACATACAAGTGGAAGGCTCAGGCTCCTTCACAGTGCGTAACCTATGATGCGTGTCACGATAACGCAACACTTTACGATCAGATTATTGCGTCAACAGGTCTGGCAGACTACGGAGAGAGAAATTCCGAGGCTGTTAAGATGAACAGGCTTGCAAGTGCAATTATCTACACATCACAGGGTATTTCATTCACACTTGCCGGTGAAGAAATGGCTCGTTCAAAAGACGGTGACACAAACAGCTACAAGTCGGCAGCTGACCTTAATATGATTAAATGGCAGAATGTTGTTGACTATGCCGATGTAGTTTCTTACTACAAGGGTATGATGCAGATTAAGTCAGCATTCTCGCCTCTCACAGCTATGGATAATTCATATGCTGACAAATACACATTCACAAAAAAGGTTTCTGCTTCAACAAATCAGATTTCATTCACAATTCAGAACGATGTTGAGGGTGAATGGAACAAGATGGCTGTTATTTATAACAATGCAACCACAGCTGCAGATGTAACCCTTTCGGACACATCCGTAACAGATTGGGTTGTTATCGCTAACGGTGAAACAGCAGGTCTTGACTCACTCGGCGAGGTGACAGGCTCAACATTCACAGTTCCTGCTCGTTCGGCTATCGTAGCTGTTGACAAGGCAGGCTATGAGTCAGCAGGCATCAAATCTTCAAACGGTAAGGTTAAGGTTAACTATGTTTACGAAGCAACAGGCGAAAAGCTTGAAGATTCTGTAATCCTTCAGGGTCCTGTAGGCTCAGGTTATGTAACAGTTCCGAGTGCAGTTGTTCCCGATACATACATCGTAAGTCGTATTGGCGGAAATGCAGAAGGCAAATATACTTCCGATATGCAGGAGGTTACATACTACTACACAGACTACATTCCTGAATCACTCAAGAACGCTGACTTCAACGGTGACGGTGAAGTTAATGTAATTGACGCTACACTTCTTCAGAAGTATATTGTAAAGCTTGAAACTCCTACAGTTGATGAATCAGTTCTTGACCTAAACTATGATGGTACTTTCAACGTTGAAGATTCAACAATGATAATGAAGTATGTTGTTGGAATTCCTGTATCTTCCGGTAAAGTAACAGTAAACTACTACTACACAGACGCTGACGGAAAACAGCAGAAGCTTACTGATTCAATCGTATTCGCAGGCAGAGCAGGCAGCACATATAAGTCAACTGCATTCAAGGTTGTTGGCTACGCTGTTGATCCTGACAGAATGCCGGAAAATCAGTCTGGCTTAATTCCTTACGGTGATGCTGAGGTAAACTACTACTACATCGCTTCAAGCCTTGACATCACACTTCACGTAAAGCACAACGGTTCACTTACATGGACGCCATATCTCTGGATATGGGGTTCAGACCTCAAGGGCAAAGACTCAGGCAACTTTATGTCAGAGTGGCCGGGTGATCCTATGACTAAAGGTGAAAACGGTTGGTTTGATTACAGCTTCACATATAAGGGAGCAGGTACATACAATGTAATTGTATCCGATAACGCTACTAACCAAACAATTGACTACAAGGGCTTTGTAGATAACGAAATGTGGATTGTAATTGATGACTCTGCTGTTATGGGCAGTACATACCTTACATTCTACACAGATAACCCTGATACTAACCCCAACGCTCCAATCGCTGAGCAGGTTACACTCGGTTAATCTTAAATCACAAACACAAATTGCAAAAGAGGGCTGACCTTAAACGGTCAGCCCTTTTAATCGCTAAAAAAGGTTATTATTGCTCTGTAACGGAAAACTCCCCGACAGTTTATAAAACTGTCGGGGAGTCATTGGTTTATCAGTTGTTGTTCATTCTGTAGCAGAGAGTCATAAGGCTGTCGCTGAGATGAACATTCTCTACCATAGTATCATTATAACGAGCATTTATATCATAGTGGCTGAAATTCCAGTAATTCTTGATTCCGTGTGAATATAGCTTATCGAGAACATTTTCAACACAAACACGGGGAATGCACAAAAACGCTGTGTCAATATGATTTTTATTACAAAAATCGTCAAGTTCACTTTCGTTTTTAACTGTAATTCCGTTGAGCTTTGAACCGACTTTTTGTTCGTTGCTGTCAAAACAAGCGATAAGCTCAAAACCGAGTTTTTCAAAATTCATATGCATTGCAACGGCCTTACCAAGATTACCCGCACCGATAAGAATGGCCTTGTAATCGTTGTTAAGTCCCAGAATGTTCTTGATTTCCTCTTTCAGCTGACTTACGCTGTAACCGTAACCCTGCTGACCGAATCCGCCGAAGCAGTTAAGATCCTGCCTTACCTGTGAGGCGGTCACATTCATAATTTGCGCAAGCTTAGTTGAAGAAATTTTGTCAATGTTCTGGTCATTCAGTTCTGATAAAAAGCGGTAATATCTTGGCAAACGCCTGATAACCGACATTGAAATACTGTCATTCTTAGACATTACTCACTATGCTCCTTTAACTTTAAAATCAGAGAGATGCTGCAAGGCGCTCGTCAATAGCCTTGAGAAATTCTTCTGTGTTTACTTTCTTTTTGTTCTCAAGTGTCGAGATAGCGTAGAGATCGCCTGTCATAACGCCGTCCTCAATTGTCTTGATTGTTGCTGCCTCAAGCTTGTCTGCAAACTTCATAAGATCGTCAAGACCGTCAAGCTCGCCTCTTTTGCGGAGGGCGCCTGTCCATGCAAACAATGTTGCAACAGAGTTTGTGGAAGTTTCTTCGCCCTTGAGATACTTGTAGTAGTGGCGCTGAACTGTGCCGTGAGCAGCCTCGTATTCATAGATGCCGTCGGGAGAAACAAGCACGCTTGTCATCATTGCGAGCGAACCGAATGCAGTTGCAATCATATCACTCATAACATCGCCGTCATAGTTCTTACAAGCCCACATATAGCCGCCTTCACTTCTGATAACTCTTGCAACAGCGTCATCAATAAGTGTGTAGAAATATGTAATACCTGCGTTCTCAAACTTCTCTTTGTACTCATTCTCAAAGATTTCGTTGAAGATGTCCTTGAATCTGTGGTCATAAATCTTGCTGATTGTATCCTTTGTAGCAAACCAAACATCAAGCTTCTGATCAAGTGCATAGTTAAAGCATGAACGGGCAAATGATGAGATACTCTTGTCAATGTTGTGCATACCCTGAATAATACCGTCAGTCTTGAAGTCAAAGATTGTGCTTCTTTCCTCGGTACCGTCAGGTTTTGTAACGCAAAGCTCTGCCTTGCTTCCTGCCTCAACCTTCATCTCTGTGTTCTTATAAACATCACCGTATGCGTGACGGGCAATGCAGATTGGCTTTTTCCATGTAGGAATGTAGGGGACAATGCCCTTAACAAGAATCGGGCTTCTGAATACCGTACCGTCAAGGATAGCACGAATCGTACCGTTAGGTGATTTCCACATACTCTTGAGGTTGTACTCTGTCATTCTTGCGGCATTAGGTGTGATTGTGGCACACTTAACGGCAACACCGTATTTTTTTGTTGCGTTGGCGCTGTCAACCGTAACCTGATCGTCTGTTTCGTTTCTGTGCTCAAGACCGAGGTCATAATATTCTGTTTTGAGGTCAACATAAGGTGTGATGAGAATGTCTTTAATCTGTTTCCAGATGACTCTTGTCATCTCGTCGCCGTCCATCTCTACGAGAGGAGTGACCATTTTAATTTTTTCCATATCAGCTGTTCTCCTTTGTGTAGTCAAGCAGACCGCCTGCAATGATAATGTTTCTTGTTCTGTCTGAAAGCTCACAGTCAGCAACAATTGTGTCGCCTGTTGTCTTGTTTACAATAGTAACCTGCTTGCCGTTTGCAATTTCGTCCTTAACATTCGGGAGTTCAAGCATATCGCCAAGCTTGATTTTATCATAATCTTCTGCGTTTACAAATGTAAGCGGAAGAATACCTGCATTGATAAGGTTGCTCTTGTGAATTCTTGCAAAGCTCTTTACGAGTACAGCCTTAACACCGAGGAAAAGGGGAGCGAGAGCCGCATGCTCACGGGATGAACCCTGACCGTAGTTTTCACCGCCGACAATAATGCTCTTGCCGAGTGTCTTTGCACGGGTTGGGAATTCCTTGTCGCATACTGTAAAGCAATGCTCTGAAATTTTCGGAATATTTGAACGGAGCGGAAGAATCTTTGCACCTGCAGGCATAATATGGTCGGTTGTAATGTTGTCGCCGACCTTGAGTGAACACGATGCCTCGATAGAATCTGTGAGCGGATGAGTTTCGGGATAGCTCTTGATGTTAGGGCCACGGAGAATTTCTACGCTGTCCATTTCTTCAACAGGAGCGGGATCAATAACCATATTGTCATTGATAAGGAATTTTTCGGGCATTTCAATCTCAGCAGCCGCACCAAGACATCTCGGATCTGTAAATACGCCGTTGATTGCAGAAACAGCCGCAGTTTCCGGAGATACAAGATAAATCTGACCGTCTGCCGTTCCGCTTCTGCCTTCAAAGTTACGGTTGAATGTTCTGAGTGAGATACCGCCGCTGTTAGGTGACTGACCCATACCGATACAAGGACCGCAAGCACTTTCAAGAATCCTTGCACCTGCCGCAATCATATCACCGAGTGCGCCGTTGAGAGCGAGCATATTGAATACCTGCTTTGAACCCGGAGCAATTGCGAGCGATACATTGTCTGCAACCTTTTTGCCCTTGAGAATGTGAGCAACTCTCATAAGGTCAAGGTAGCTTGAGTTTGTACATGAACCGATACAAACCTGATCAATCTTCTTGCCCTCAAGCTCTTTGATTGGCTTAACATTGTCAGGTGAATGAGGACAAGCAGCAAGAGGTTCAAGTTCTGAAAGGTTGATTTCGATAACCTCATCATAAACAGCGTCATCATCAGCCTTAAGCTCTGTATAGTCTTCCTCACGGCCCTGAGCCTTGAGGAACTTTCTTGTTGTTTCATCAGACGGGAATACAGAGGTTGTAGCACCAAGCTCTGCACCCATATTTGTGATTGTTGCTCTTTCGGGAACTGTAAGTGTGGCAACACCTTCTCCGCCGTACTCAACAATCTTGCCGACGCCGCCCTTAACGCTCATAACACGAAGAACTGCGAGAATAATATCTTTTGCAGAAACCCACGGACTGAGTTTGCCTGTAAGATTAACTCTTACCATTTTCGGCATAGTAATATAGTATGCGCCGCCGCCCATTGCAACAGCAACATCAAGACCGCCTGCACCGATTGCAAGCATACCGATACCGCCACCCGTCGGAGTGTGGCTGTCAGAACCGATTAAAGTCTTTCCCGGTTTACCGAATCTTTCAAGGTGAACCTGGTGACAAATGCCGTTGCCGGGTCTTGAAAAATAGATACCGTGTTTTTTACAAACAGACTGAATGAATCTGTGGTCATCGGCGTTCTCAAAACCTGTCTGAAGTGTGTTGTGGTCAATGTAAGCAACGCTTTTTTCTGTTTTTACTCTCGGAATGCCCATAGCCTCATATTCGATATAAGCCATAGTGCCTGTTGCATCCTGAGTAAGAGTCTGGTCAATTTTAAGACCGATATCACTGCCAACGGTCATTTCTCCGCAGACAAGATGATTCTTGATGATTTTCTGCGCAATCGTGTAGCCCATAATATTACCTCCTAAAAATTAATGCCTATCATAATTCAGTCCTGCAAAAAAATGCAAAACACTATGTTAATTATATAACAATCTTGAGATATTGTAAAGAAAAAATCACACGAAATGAGCAAAAATCGTTATTTTTTCACTAAAAAATATTTTTTGCGGTTTTCTATCGGAAAAATGTTCAAAAAGTGTCGGATATTAGCATAAAAGGTGATGAAAAATATAAATTGAATTTTAGCTTTTATAGTGTTATAATGCTTGATGTATGCAATAAGATTTAAGTGATTTTAGCAAAACGAGGTATTTTTATGGATGTAAGAGAGAATTTAAGAAATATTGCAATTATCGCCCATGTTGACCACGGCAAAACTACTCTGGTTGACCAGCTTTTGAAGCAGAGCGGTGTTTTCAGAGCAAATGAAAATGTAGAAGAAAGAGTAATGGACTCTAATGACCTTGAGCGTGAAAGAGGTATCACAATCCTTTCAAAGCCAACAGCCGTAATGTACAACGGCATCAAAATTAACATTGTTGACACCCCCGGTCATGCCGATTTCGGCGGTGAGGTTGAGCGTATTCTCCAGATGGTTGACGGTGTTGTATTGCTTGTTGACGCATTTGAGGGTTGTATGCCGCAGACAAGATTTGTTCTTAAAAAGGCACTCGGCCTCGGCAAAAAGCCGCTTGTTGTTCTTAACAAAATCGACCGTCCCGGTGCAAGACCCGAGGAGGTTGTTGACGAGGTTCTCGACCTCTTTATCGAACTCGGTGCCGACGAAGATCAGCTTGAATTCCCTGTAATTTATGCGTCTGCCCGTGACGGCTATGCATCAGAGGATTATCATGAACCCGGTACGGATATGAAACCTCTCTTTGACGCAATTGTAAAAGAAATCCCTGCTCCTCAGGGTGATATGAACGGTGGACTCCAGCTCCTTATTTCAAACATTGACTCCGATAAGTTTGTCGGCAGAATCGGTGTAGGCCGTGTTGAAAGAGGTACTGCAAAGAACGGAGAGGCTGCTGTTCTTTGTCACACAGACGGTACAACTCAGAATGTAAGAATTGCAAAGCTCTATCAGTTTGAAGGACTTAAAAGAGTTGAATGTGACACTGCAACAGTCGGTGACATCGTTTGCGTAAGCGGTGTTCAGGATATCAACATCGGTGAAACAATCTGTTCAAACGATTGCGTTGAGCCGCTCCCATTCGTAAAGATTGACGAGCCTACGGTTTCAATGAACTTTATCGTAAACAACTCACCGTTTGCAGGCAGAGAGGGTAAGTATGTAACCTCCCGTAACCTCCGTGACAGACTTTTCAAGGAAATTGAAACAAATGTTGCTCTTCGTGTTGAAGAAACAGACAGCGCCGATACATTCAAGGTATCGGGCAGAGGTGAACTCCACCTTTCAATCCTTATCGAAACAATGCGCCGTCAGAATTATGAATTTCAGGTTTCCCGTCCGCAGGTTATTACAAAGATGATTGACGGCAAGCTTCATGAGCCTATGGAGTTTCTTATCATCGAAGTTCCCGACACATATGTCGGTCCTGTAATGGAAAAGCTCGGTTCAAGAAAAGGTGAGCTTATCAATATGGGTACTCGTGAAGGCGGTGTTACTCACATCGAATTCAGAATCCCGTCAAGAGGTCTTATGGGTTATCGCCCCGAATTTCTTACAGATACAAACGGTAACGGTATTATGAACCATGTATTTGACGGTTATGAGCCATACAAGGGTGAAATCGTAACCCGCCATCAGGGTTCACTTATCGCTTTTGAAACAGGCGAAACTGTAACCTACGGTCTTTATGCCGCTCAGGAAAGAGGCAGACTCTTTATCGGACCCGGTGTTCCTGTTTATGAGGGTATGATTGTAGGTGCAAGTCCTAAGTCTGAGGATATCACAGTTAATGTCTGCAAGAAAAAACACATCACAAACACCCGTGCATCGGGTTCTGATGATGCCCTCAAGCTTACACCTCCGACAATTATGTCGCTTGAACAGTGCCTTGAATTCATTGCTGATGATGAGCTTGTTGAGGTTACTCCCGAAAATATCCGTATGCGTAAGCGTATTCTTTCAAAAGAACAGCGTATGAAACAGGCGTTCCGTAAGAAATAATTAAAATAATGAGTTATGTAATTCTTGACCTTGAATGGAACGGTTCATACAGCAAGGTTCTGCACAAATTTGTCAATGAAATAATTGAAATCGGTGCGGTTAAGCTTGATGATGAACTGAATGTATGTGACACCTTCACAATGCTTGTTGCTCCGAAAATCGGCAAAAAGCTATGCAGTAAGGTAAAACAGCTTACTAAAATAACAAATGAAGAGTTGAAGGACGATGGCGTCAGCTTTATCAAAGCAATCAGCCTGTTCTCGGATTTTCTGGGTGACGGTGTGCTTATGACATGGAGCGACTCCGACCTTCATGCTCTTATCGAAAACTACAGCTACTACACGGGCAGAACCAGACTTCCGTTTCTCTCACGCTATTGCAATCTGCAAAGCTATTGTGAAGATTGTCTTGATTTGCACGATTCATCTTGTCAGCTGGGACTTGGTGCCTGTGCCGAAATGGCAGGTGTTGATTTTTCGGAAGATGATCAGCATAGGGCGCTTGCCGATGTGTACCTAACATTGGAATGTATGAAGGCTTTTTACGGTAAGTATCCGTTAAAGCCGTACATTAAGGATGCTGTTTGTGACGAATTCTATGACAGATTGCTGTTCAAAAATCATTTTGTTACAGATATCAACAGTCCCGATGTTGACAAAAGCGTTATGTTTTTCGATTGTGAAGATTGCGGAAAACCGCTTGTTCAGCTTTCAAAGTGGCGACTTCACAACAAAAGCTTTACCGCCGAATTTTCATGCAAGTATTGCAGAAAGAAGTTCAACGGCAGAGTATCCTTCAAAAAGAAGTTTGACGAAGTTTCGGTAAAGAAAAAGCTTAACGAAAAGGTTGAAAAGAAGCCCGAAACAAAAGAACAGGTCAACACCGTTTCGGCAAACTGAGTGCCTTTTGTATATGGAGTTATTTCTATGATTATAAAATTCTTTGATAAACTTCATTATAAACTTTCTTTATCCGAAGAACATATAAATGATATAATTAAAAGTAATTCTAAGTATGGTGCTGACATTAAGAGAGAGGATTACTCCTATGATGTAAAATTTACGGATAAGGGCTTTAAAATGAAATTTGTACCGGCTAAAAATTACGGTGGAATTTATAGTCTGAGTCCGATTTTTTCAGGTAAGATAGAGGAAGATTGTGGATATTCTGATTTAACAATCAGAATGATTCCAAGTCCGATGATTGTTGTTGCTTTCATAATCTTTTCGTTTCTCTTCTTTATCGGTTGTAATCTTATTTTGACAGGAACGCTTAATCCTCGTTTTAAAGGTGTAGGCTTTGTGATTATATTCTTTTGTGTGTTCATACAACTTACTAATAGGTTCTTCAATAATATGAAAAGTATTGTTGACGGGTTATTTAGTAAATATCAGATTAAGGATAACTGATATTTAAAATTGTTATTATCTTAAACATTATATAGGGCAGAGCGTTTTGTTCTGCCCTTTTTTCGTGAATACAGATGATTGTGTCGTACTCCTCACAACGCACACTGAATTTTCACATACTATTTTCTTGCTTTCAACATTAATTCAGCCGTATTTCATATACTTTTCACTTTGGGGCTTTATTATATCTACAACATCAAAAAACAACACCGACATTCGATGAAGTCTTTTGAAAATATAACTTTTAATCGGAGGTACAGTTATGAACGATAACTTTGAAAACAATAAAAACGGTTATGACGGTTATTCGTCAGATAATAATACTGCTGACAACAACTATCAGGATATTCATTCATCATCAGATTCACAGTCCGCATCAACTGCAGAAAACACAGAAAGCTCTTATGAATGGAACACAAATTCAACATCAAGTGTAAATTCGGGTGAGTACCGCCATTCGTATATAAACGGTAACAACGAGAATGCGTCACACAACCCTAACCGTTATGAAAGCGCTTATTCTTCAAACGCAGCATCGGGTACATCTTCACAGAACTACTCATCTGATTCATACGGTTCACAGTATTCTTCAAACCCATATTCTTCACAGCAGACTAACAACTATTCATACGGCAATCCGTCACAGAATCCATACGGCTCACAGTCGGGTTCACCGTATGCAAATCAACAGTATTCCGCACCAAAGGCTAAGAAAGTAAAAGTTAAAAAGCCTAAAAAGCCGAAGAAACCCGCATCAAAGGGTTTTGTAGCCGCAATGCTTGTAGCTGCAATCATTCTCGGCGGCGGTGCAGGATTCGGTGGCAGTATGCTTGCATCATCACTTAACAACAACTCATCTTCAAGTGTAAACATCAAACAGGCATCCGCAAACAGCACATCAACCACAAGCAATGCCGCTCTCAGCGGAACAACTTCCGAAATTGTTAAGAAAACAGCCGACAGCGTAGTTGAAATTGCTACCGAAAGCGTTGTAACAGGCGGATTTGCTCAGCAGTATGTTCAGCAGGGTGCAGGTTCAGGTGTTATCATTTCCGAGGACGGTTACATCATCACAAACTACCATGTAATCGAAGGTGCGGAGAATATCACGGTAACACTCCGTGACGGTGCAACTTCATACAAGGCTAAGATAATCGGCAGTGATGAGGACAACGATATCGCACTTCTTAAAGTAGATGCAACAGGTCTTTCAGCCGCAACAATGGGCAACAGCTCAGATCTTGCAGTAGGCGACTATGTTGTTGCAATCGGTAATCCGCTCGGACAGCTCGGCGGTACAGTAACAGACGGTATTATCAGCGCACTTGCCCGTCAGGTAACGGTTGAGGGTAAGAGTATGACGCTTCTCCAGCACAACGCTCAGATCAGCCCCGGTAACTCAGGCGGCGGACTCTTTAACTCAAACGGTGAGCTTATCGGTATTGTAAACGCAAAGGACAGTGCAACAGAGGTTGAAGGTATTGCATTTGCTATTCCGATTAACAATGTTCTTGATATAATTGACGATCTCAAAACATACGGTTATGTAAAGGGCAAGGTTGACCTCGGTATGGAGCTTACAGACATCACTTCCGACGATTCCGCATTCTACTACGGACTCAGCAACACAGGCTGTTATGTCCTTTCGGTAACAAGCGGTTCTAATGCAGAAAAAGCAGGATTTATGAGAGGTGATATGATTACCGCAGTAAACGGTACAAGTGTTTCTTCAAAATCAGACATTGAAACAGCCCTCAAGGATTCAAAGGTTGGAGATACAGTAACTTTTACCGTTACAAGAAGAGGTAAGACTGCAAATCTCAAGCTCACTCTTGCAGAATATTCACCGAGCGGCAGTTCTTCAACAGGCAATTCAAACACACAGAATAAGTCGTCACAATCACAGAGCAAAAGTTCAGATAATAGTGACAGCGACTCAATCTGGAACTATATGTTCGGTCAATAACAGCCAACAAGCTTTTTAGCTTTTTATATAAATATTCATACAGCCAAAGCTGTAGACAAAAAACTCTCTCTTAACGAACAAAGCTCCGTAACCGCACGGAGCTTTGTTCATTTTTGCTTAATATTCAATAAAAGAAAAAAGAACCGTGCCATAAAAGCACGGTTCTTTTGTTTGTTTAAAAATCTTATTTATTTTCTTCCATATATTTAAGCTGTTTGTAAATCATATTGGCACACATATAGACATTGCCGCCGCCCATTGTGAGAATGAGGTCGCCCTCTTTTGCATTCTTGCAAACATAGTCGGTAATTTCTTCAAATGTGTCAAGACATACAGAACCCGGAACTTTTGCACCGAGGTCAGTAGAATAGATGTTATATGTGTTTGTTTCACGAACAGGGAGAATAGCCGAAATAATTGCCTGATCCGGAATTTTAAGAGCCTCCGCAAAATCGTCAAGGAGCATAGCTGTTCTTGAAAATGTATGCGGCTGGAATATTGCCCAAACCTTGTTAAAGCCCATTTTCATTGCGGCATTGAGTGTTGCGGTAAGTTCTGTGGGATGATGAGCAAAGTCATCGGCAACAGTAATTCCGTCAGGTGTGCCGAGAATTTCAAATCTTCTGTGAACACCGCCGAACTTGTGAAGATTCTCGGAAATTTCCTTCGGAGTAGCGCCAAGATAATGTGCAGTAGCCGCAGCGGCAAGTGCATTATAAATGTTGTGCTTTCCGGGAACGATAAGCTTAATCTGTGTGAGCTTCTCACCCTTGAAGTAAAGGTCAAACTGCTCGTGAACACCCTTGTCTGCGCTGATGTTTTCAGCTCTGTAATCGCAGTTTTCGCCAAAACCGTAGGTGATTTTCTCAATCTCAACATCCTTTACGGCATCAAGAGTGTTTTCGTCGTCACCGTTGATAACAAGCAAGCCTGTTGTCTGATGAGCAAATTTGTTGAATGACTTCTTTATGTTGTCAAGATTCTTGAAGTAGTCAAGATGATCTGCGTCAATATTAAGAATAATCGAAATAAACGGATTGAGCTGTAAGAATGTGTCAACATACTCACAGGCCTCACAAACGATTATATCGCTGTGACCGACATAGCTGTTACCGCCGATGAACGGAAGTTTTCCTCCGATAATAGCTGACGGATCAAAACCGCTGCCGATAAGCACCTGTGAAAGCATAGCTGTTGTAGTTGTTTTGCCGTGTGTACCCGAAACCGCAATACTTCTTCTGTATCTTCTTGTAACAATACCGAGCATTACGCTTCTTTCAATGCACGGAATACCGAGTTCCTTTGCCGCCTGTCTTTCGGGGTTAGTTTCCTTAATAGCCGCTGAGTAAACAACAAGCTCTGCACCCTTGATATTTTCTGCGGCGTGTCCCATAAATACGGGAATTCCGTAACCCTTAATTCTGTCAAGAGTTTCACCCTCGTTCATATCCGAACCCGAAAGCTCGTAACCCTCGTGGTGAAGAATCTCAGCCAGCGGACACATTCCGCTGCCGCCTATACCGATAAAATGTATTCTTTTTATGTTATCCATAAGACTGTCGTAATTCACAATAGTCCACTCCATTCCTGATAAGTATATTTGTCTGTCAGAAAAATCATTCCGCTTTGCCTGTATTTAAGTCGGAACACAGGTTGATTTGCATTCAAGGAGCAATGCCGTGACAGAACTGCAATACTCATATTATAAGACGAATGGACAAAAAAATAAATACCTAATTTGATATTTGTGCAATTTTTGTGTATTGTACGGATACTGTGTTTTAATTGTTGCCAAATTGTAGAGTAAATGCTAAAATAAAGGGGAATAGGATTATAACTAAAAATACACATAAAATGGCAGAGTGATAAAATGACTTTAAAAAAGAACGATATTGTAAACCTTACAATAACTTCGGCAACTGCCGAGGGCAGCGGAGTCGGAAGAACAGATGACGGCATTGCCGTTTTTGTACAGGGTTCTGCAATCGGTGACGAACTCAAGGTGCGTATATTAAAGGTTAAGAAAACCTACGCTTTCGGCAAAATCGAAGAAATTCTCGTTCCGTCCAAGGCGAGAATTACTCCCGACTGCGAAAACTTTATGAAGTGCGGCGGTTGCACATGGCGACATATTTCTTATGAAGAAGAATGCAAAATAAAACAGCAAAGAGTTGAGGATGCCGTAACACGCATCGGCGGTCTTGATAATGTTGTTTTCAAGCCGATTATTTCGTCGGATAATATCACAAGATACCGCAACAAGGCGCAGTATCCTGTCGGTCTTGACCGTGACGGAAATGTTGTGACGGGTTTTTATTCATTCCACAGCCACCGCATAATCAATTGCACCGACTGTATTTTACAGCCCGAAATTTTTGCAAGGGTAATTGAAATTACAAAAGATTTTATCGCAAAAACTAACACGGAAATTTATGATGAAACAACAGGCAAGGGCAGACTTCGCCACATTTATATCAGAATCGGCGAGGTTTCGGGCGAGCTTATGGTGTGCTATGTTGTCAACGCAAACGGTCTTAAACAGGAAGATTTACTCGTGAAAATGCTCAAATCCGAACTTCCGCAGTTAAAAAGTGTGATTATTAATTCAAACAGAGAAAAAACCAATGTTGTTCTCGGCAGAAAAAACAGAACAATCTACGGAAGTGACCATATTACCGACACACTTTGCGGATTGCAGTTTAAAATTTCACCGTTTTCGTTCTGGCAGATCAACAGAAAACAGGCTGAAAAGCTTTACGGCAAAGCCAAAGAATATGCAAATCTTAAATCTGACGAAATTCTGCTTGATTTATACTGCGGAACGGGTACAATAGGTCTTACAATGGCGGATTCCTGTAAACAGCTTATCGGTGCGGAGATTGTTGAAGATGCCGTGAAAGATGCAAATGAAAATGCAAAAGCAAACGGCATTGAAAATGCACGATTCATCTGCGGAGATGCCTCAGATGCCGCATTTCAGCTTGAAAAAGAGGGTTTAAAACCCGACTGCGTAATCCTTGACCCACCGAGAAAAGGCTGCGGTGAAGAGCTTGTAAAGACAATTTCAAGAATGTCGCCGAGCCGTGTAGTCTATGTATCATGTGACCCCGCAACCCTCGCAAGAGATTTAAAATTCTTCACAGAAAACGGCTACACCCCCAAAGAAATCACCCCCTGCGATATGTTCTCCGGAACCTCCCATGTAGAGAGCGTGGCATTGATTGAAAGAAATTAACAAAATAATATAGAAAAGGAATTAAAATGCAAAATACACTTAAAATAAAACGAACAAAAACAGCTTTGGCATTTAATCTTGCGATTATCGCTTGTGAGATTGCCGCAATAATTATCGTGTTTTTCAAAATAGGCTGCTATCCGCTTGTATATTACACTGAGGACAGCAACCTGTTTGCACTTGTTGCCTGTGCGGCTATGGCAGGCTTTCAGGTGCGATATCTCAAAAGCGGAAAAGAAATTCCGCACTCGGTTCAAATGTTCAAATATATGGCGGCGGCTGTGCTTTCGGTAACATTTATCGTAGTTCTTGCCATGCTTTCTCCGATGCGTGGAGAGGGCATAAACGGTTGGCTCTATATGCTTTTCAACAAAGACTTCACCTTTTTACATACTTTGTGTCCGATTCTTACAATTTTATCGTTTGTGCTTTTTGAAAAAGAACCTCACCTTAACACAAAATCAGCTTTCACGGCTACAATCCCTACATTAATATATGCGATTCTGCTTATTATACTTAATATAGTCGGTGCAGTTGACGGTCCATATCCGTTTTTGCATGTGATGAATCAACCGTTGTATATGTCATTTGTTTGGTTCATCGTTATAGTAGGCGGTGCGTTTTTCCTTGCACTTCTGCTTCAAAAACTTAATTCAACAGGAAGAAAAAGTAAATAATAGACAATAAGACAGTAAACAGATGAAAATTTCAGATTGGAGTGATTTTTATGAAATACCACAAGTTGGTTGAGAATGCTAAAAAGCCAAACGGCTTTTGGGGCAAAATGATGATTAAGGCTATGAATAAAGGACATTCAAGCCTTACCTCATGGGGACTTGAACATATGAATATTGAACGCACCGCAACTGTACTTGACATAGGTTGCGGCGGCGGAAAAACCGTTGACCGACTTTGCTCAATTGTTGCCAACGGCAAGGTTTACGGAATCGATTATTCCGAACTCTCAGTAAAATCCTCCGAAAAACTCAATTCAAAAAATATACTCTGCAACAAAGCGAAAATTCTTCAGGCATCAGTATCCGATATGCCTTTTGATAACAATACATTCGATAATATCACGGCAGTTGAAACTTACTACTTCTGGCCTGATAAGGAAAATGATGTAAAAGAAGTTTTCCGTGTTCTCAAACAGGGCGGAACGGTTATGCTGCTTTTTGAAATGCTCAGAACAGACGATGATCCGTTCAAGTGGGAAAAGGTTGAAAATATGCTGAATATCAAGTCGGTAACTCCGCAGGAAATCAGAGCCGTACTTGAATCTGCAGGCTTTGAAAACATAAACACATACACTAAGGAAGGTACAACATGGCTTTGTGCCACAGCACAAAAACCGAAGGGTGATGAAAACTAATGAAGGCTTTGATTACAGGCGCAAGTTCGGGCATAGGTAAAGAAATCGCCAGATATCTTGCAGAACTCGGTTATGACCTTATTCTTGTATCACGCTCAACCGATAAGCTTAACAAGCTGAAAGAGGAACTTTCAAATGTGAATGTCAGGGTAATTACGCTTGATTTTTCACGAGAAAGTGACAGTATGGATTTGTATGAGCATATTAAGAATGAAAATGAACAGATTGATTTTCTTGTCAACAACGCAGGCTTTGGAGCATACGGAAAATTTTTGGATGTTCCGCTTGAAAGAGAGCTTGAACTCATTCACACAAATGTTTCAACGGTTCACATTCTCACAAAGCTTTTTCTTAAAGATATGGCGGAGAGAAACAGCGGATATATTCTCAATGTAGGTTCTGCCGCAGGATTTCTTGCAGGACCGACATTTGCAAGCTACTATGCATCAAAGAATTATGTTGTCCGTCTTACTCAGGCGATTCATGAGGAAATGCGTAGGGATAATAAAAATGTCAAGGTTTCCGTACTTTGCCCGGGTCCCGTAAAAACCAACTTCAATAATGTTGCGGATGTAAAATTCTGCATAAGAGGACTTGACCCGAAGTTTGTCGCAAGGTATGCCGTTGACATGACCATGAAGGGCAAAATGATTATCACACCCGGCTTTGAAATGAAAGCGGTGTCGTTTTTCAGACATTTTGCACCCGAAAAACTTCTCACAAGAATTTCTTATAATGTGCAGATGAAGAAAAACGGTATAAAATAATTATCATATAGAAATAGGGGAGGTGACACATTGAGGATAAAATTCGTTGACAAGGCGATAAAACTTTACAAAAGAATAACAGGCAGATTTGAACCGATAACAAGCAAATGCGTTCACGATAATATTTTTGCAATTGCCGGACAGTCGGCATTCTTTATCATATTATCGGCTGTGCCGCTCTCAATGTTCTTTGTGTCACTTTTGCAAAACCTGCACATTCCGATTGATTTTGTTTATCACGGACTCAGCAGTGTGTTTTCGTCAAAAATTGCCGATGATTTAACATACTTTCTGACCTCTGCCTATGAAAGTGCTGTGGGTATTTCTCTTGTAACGCTTGTAGTCACTCTGTGGTCGGCGGCACAGGGAATCCACGCAATCACAAACGGACTCAACAGAATTTATGACGCTTACGAAAACAGAAACTGGTTCTTTTTAAGAATAAGAGCAATGTTCTACACAATTGCATTGTTTGTAATTTTGCTTGCGTCACTTGTTCTTATTGTCCTCGGTTCAACAATTAATGATTTTCTTTCACCGCATCTAAAATCATTGCCTGACATAATCGGAATAATCTATCATCTCAGATATATACTTATCTTTATGTTTCTCACAGTATTGTTTGCACTGATTTACAGGAACTTTCCGAACATCTCACGCAGCGAGCATAAGGAATACGGCTTTAAGTCACAGTTGCCCGGTGCGTTTCTCTGCACGGTTTCGTGGTATGTGCTTTCGTTCGGTATTTCGGTTTATGTGTCGGATTTCAACGGATTTTCCGTGTACGGAGGTCTTACAAGAATTGCCGTTATTATGATTTGGTTTTACTTTCTTATGGTTTGTCTTATGGTTTGTGCGGAAATTAATTATGTCTATCATGACATGATAAAAGCGTTTACCGTTGCAAAATTTAAAAGAAAGGTAAAAACCAAAGGTTCAGAGCTTAATCAGATAAGAAAAGAAAGAAAAAATAATAAGTCAAATAAAAGTAAATAAATCAAAATAAAACACTTCCGTTCGGTGATACTACCAATGGAGGTGTTTTTTATGAAAAGAAAATTTTCTAAAAAGGTGATTTCAATATTGCTCGTATTTGCAATGCTCATCGGCGGAGCGTGCTTTTCATGCACAAGTGCAGCGGCATTTGACCTTGACTATATCAGCGAGGACGGAATGAAGCTCGGTTACAGTATAATCAAGGGCTATTCAAAAATGTCGATGAAAAAAGGTCAGCACAAGGACGGGAAAATTGCCGTTTACTGCGGACTTGATGTGACAAATTTATATGTTATGGGTTCGCTCGGTTGGTTCTATATGACAAACGGTGTTGATCTCGACCGTGCAATGACGGATAACGATTACGCAATGGAGATGATTGCAAAGCTTGACTCACACCTTCAAGGTGCAAGCATAACAAATGACAGGGCAAAAGAAAAGAAAGCCGAGATTTTAAAGAATGCAAAGTATGTTTATCAATGCTTTGACACATTGGGACTTTACATTGTTGATGTTGACAAAAACAGAGCCGATGAACTCATGAACGACAGCGGTATTGATTTTGTGCTTGACGGCGGTTGCGTTCCCAAAAATATGAAAGACCTCAACATTGACGGAAAAACAGATGAAAAGGATGCTGAGCTTATTCAGAAGTATCTTATCAAAGACCTCACCTTTGACGATTATGACGAAAATCAGTATGCTCTTTTTGTTTGCGATATCAACGGTGATAAAACCCCCGATATCCGTGATGCGACAGAAATCCTAAAAAAGTGACAATTGTCATAATTTGTGCAAAGTGAATATGATTTTAACTGCGACAGCTGCAATTTTAGCTGTCGCTTTTGATTTGTGACAGCAATGTGAAACTTTGAATAATTATTTGTAATTTCTCTTGACATTCAAAATGAAGGTGCTATAATTACTGATACAAATTGTTTTGTATCGAACTATTCTATATAGAACAATATCTCATAAGTGTGATTTCGGAGGTGAAATAATGTGTGATGACAAAAGCGTAAAAAGCTGTAAGTGCAACAAACGCTTTAATGATTCAATCGGTCACGAAATCAAGGTGCTTAATCAGGTTTTGCAGAGAAAGTTAATCTATTCCGCCAAGGATAAGGGTGTGGATAAGCTGACTCTTATGCACGGCTGGATTATTGCATATCTCTATGATCATCGTGATGAAGATGTTTATCAAAAAGATATTGAAAACGCATTTTCAATTGCCCGTTCAACCGTTACAAGTATTCTTAAACTTATGGAAAAGAAAAATTACATAACGAGGGAGAGCGTTGAAAGTGACGCAAGGCTCAAAAAACTTGTCTTGACCGAAACAGGTATTGAACTTCATTACAAAATCGAAAATATGATAACCAAAAACGAAACTTTGCTTGACAGTCTGCTGACAAAAGAAGAAAAGAAACAATTTCTTTTTCTTATAAATAAAATTCTCAGCGGACTTGAAAATGCAAATTAAAACGGAAGGAGATAAGTATGATAAAAACTTTGGCAAAAAATATCAAAGGTTTCGTCAAAGAGTCTGTTCTTACACCGTTCTTTATGATACTCGAAGTAATTGTTGAAACAATTATTCCGTTTCTTATGTCATCAATGATTGACGACGGTATCAACAAGGGCGATATGCAGCACATATTCATAACGGGCGGTTATATGGGTGCACTTGCACTCACGGGCTTGTTTGCAGGTATGATGGGCGGTATCTACGGTGCAAAAGCTTCGGCAGGCTTTGCAAGAAACCTCAGACGCTCAATGTTTGCAAATATCCAGTCATTCTCGTTTGCCAACATTGACCGTTACTCAACCGCAGGACTTGTTACCCGTATGACAACGGATGTAACAAATCTTCAAAATGCATATCAGATGCTTTTAAGAATGTGTTTCAGAGCGCCTGTATCGCTCATCTGTGCAATGGCAATGACATTCATCATCAATGCAAGGCTTGCCTGTATTTATCTCATTGCAACAATTTTACTTTCTGTTGTTCTTGCCTTTATTATGAAGGCAACATACAAGTATTTCAGTCAGGTTTTTGAAAAGTACGATGAACTCAACGCAAGCGTTCAGGAAAATGTAACTTCAATCAGAGTTGTAAAGGCTTTCGTTCGTGAAAAACACGAAGTTGGCAAGTTCCGCAAGGCAGCCGACAATGTTTACAGACTCTTTGTTAAGGCTGAAAATTCCATGGTAACAGTATCACCGATTATGATGGTTACTTCATACGCATCAATCATCCTTGTAAGCTGGTTTGGCGCAAATATGATCGTAAGCAGTGAGCTTACAACAGGTGAACTTACAAGTATGCTCACATATTGTATGAACATTCTTATGAATCTTCTTATGGTGGCAATGGTGTTTGTAATGCTCACAATGAGCCTTGCAAGCGGCAAGCGTGTTGCAGGTGTGCTTAATGAAAAATCAACGCTTGCAAATCCCGAAAACCCTGTTTACGAGGTTAAGGACGGAAGCATTGAGTTTGACAATGTTTCATTCTCATACAACACAAAAGCCGAAAAACCGATTCTCAACGATATCAACCTAAAAATCAAATCAGGCGAAACAATCGGTATTATCGGCGGTACGGGTTCTTCAAAAACAAGCCTTGTAAACCTTATTGCAAGACTTTATGATGTAACCGAAGGTTCTGTTAAGGTCGGTGGAAAAGATGTTCGTGACTATGATATCGAAACTCTGCGTGACAAGGTTTCGGTTGTGCTCCAGTCGAATGTTCTTTTCAGCGGTACAATCCTTGACAACCTCAGATGGGGCAACGAAAATGCTACAGAGGAAGAATGCGTCAATGCCTGCAAGCTTGCCTGTGCAGATGCGTTTATCGAAAGCTTCCCCGATAAGTACAACACAAAAATCGAACAGGGCGGTACTAATGTTTCGGGCGGTCAGAAACAGCGTCTTTGCATTGCAAGAGCTTTGCTGAAAAATCCGAAAATTCTTATTCTTGATGATTCGACAAGTGCAGTTGATACCGCAACAGACGCAAGTATCCGCAAGGCATTCAGCGAGAATATCCCCGATACTACAAAGCTGATTATTTCACAGCGTGTGTCAAGCGTTTCACACGCAGACAAGATTATTGTAATGGATGACGGTGAGATAAGCGCAGTGGGTACTCACGAAGAACTTATCAAAAACAGTCCGATTTACAATGAAATTTATGTTGCCCAGACAAGCGGCAACGGTGATTTTGATGCGAAAGGAGAGCTGTAATTATGCCGGGACCAATGGGAAGAAGAAACCGAGGACCTGCACAAAAGGTTGAAAATTCAGGTCAGGTTCTTAAAAGACTATTCGGTATTATCTTCAAAAAATATAAATTTCAGATGATTATTGTTTTCGTCTGCATCCTCATCAGCGTACTTGCAAATGTTCAGGGTTCATTGTTTATTCAGAATCTTATTGACGATTACATCACTCCGATGATTCAGAGCGGAAGCCGTGACTTCGGACCGATGCTCGGAGCAATTTTAAGAGTTGCAATTTTCTATGCAATCGGTGCGGCGTCGGCGTTTATCTACGCAAAAATTATGGTTTATGTAACACAGGGTACAATGCGTGATTTGCGTTGTCAGATATTTGAACATATGGAAAGCCTTCCGATAAAATACTTTGACACACACCCTCACGGCGATATCATGAGTGTTTACACAAACGATATTGACACCCTCCGTCAGATGATCAGCCAGAGTATTCCTCAGCTTTTCAACAGCGGAATTACAATCATTGCCGTTCTTGTCAGTATGTTTACACTCAGTATTCCCCTTACAATTCTTACACTTGTAATGGTTGGTGTAATGCTTTTTGTAACAAAACAGCTTGCGTCACGAAGCGGAAGGTTTTTTGCAAAACAGCAAGCAGATCTCGGTGCGACTAACGGTTACATTGAGGAAATGATGAACGGTCAGAAGGTTGTAAAAGTATTTAACCATGAGAAAAAGAGCATTGAAGAATTCAATGAGCTTAATGACAGGCTTTTCAACAGTTCATACAACGCAAACAAGTTTGCAAATATCCTTATGCCGATTAACGCACAAATCGGTAACATCAGCTATGTACTTTGTGCAATTGTAGGTTGTATCTTTGCTCTCAACAACTTCCTCGGATTTACAATCGGTAAACTCGTAAGCTTTCTCACATTCAACAAGAGCTTTACCCAGCCTATCAATCAGGTCAGCCAGCAGTTTAACTCAATTGTTATGGCACTTGCAGGTGCAGACCGTATCTTTAAACTTCTTGACGAAGAGCCTGAGGTTGATGACGGATATGTAACACTTGTTAATGTACGCAAAGAGGGCGACAGGCTTGTTGAAACTGAGGAAAAAACAGGTATGTGGGCTTGGAAGCATACTCACAGCATAACAGGCGAAACAGAGTATCGTGAACTCAAGGGTGCGCTTGTTATGGACGATGTTGACTTCGGTTATACAGATGATAAAATCGTTCTTCACAATATTGATTTGTACGCAGAACCCGGTCAGAAGATTGCGTTTGTCGGTTCAACAGGTGCAGGCAAAACAACAATCACAAACCTTATTAACCGATTCTATGATATTCAGGACGGTAAAATCCGTTATGACGGAATCAATATCAACAAAATCAAAAAAGGCGACCTTCGCCGTTCACTTGGTATAGTTTTACAGGATACACACCTGTTCACGGATACCGTAATGGAAAATATCCGTTACGGCAGACTTGACGCAACAGATGAGGAGGTTATCGCAGCGGCAAAGCTTGCCAACGCAGACAGCTTTATCAGAAAACTTCCTGACGGCTACAACACCCTGCTCAAAGGTGACGGCGGCAACCTCAGTCAGGGACAGCGCCAGATGCTTGCGATTGCAAGAGCCGCTGTTGCAGATCCGCCTGCACTTATCCTTGATGAGGCTACAAGTTCAATTGATACCCGTACCGAAAAGATGGTTCAGGACAGCATGGATAAGCTTATGCACGGCAGAACAACCTTTGTTATTGCCCACAGACTTTCAACAATCAAGAATTCAGACTGTATTATGGTTCTTGAAAAGGGCAGAATCATCGAGCGTGGTTCACATGAACGGCTTCTTGAACAAAAGGGCAGATACTATCAGCTTTATACAGGCAAAACCGCATAATTATAATCGAAAGGGGAGAGTCGCAAAGGCTCTCCTTTTTCTGTTCTTGAAATATTGACTTGTTTATTGTACAATAAGACTCAGAATTGTGAGGTGTTAAAAATTAAAATTAATTCAAAATTAATATTAAAGCTTACTGCATTGTTTGCGGTAATCTGTCTTGCACTTTGTTCGTGTTCAATCAATATCAATGTGAACGGTTCCGATTCGGAAAGAAAAACAACTGTTTCAGAAATCGGAACATTATCGGTTCATTACCTTGATGTCGGACAGGGTGACAGCATATTCATTGAACTGCCGAATCAAAAGTGTATGCTGATTGATGCAGGCGAAAATATGTACGGCAAAAGTATTACCGAATATATCAATAATCTCGGATACACAAATATTGATTATCTCGTTGCAACTCACCCTCATGCCGACCATATCGGTTCAATGGCTTATGTTGTAAAGCATAATAATATCGGCGAAATCTATATGCCTAAGGTTACAACCACAACCAAGACCTATGAGAATCTGCTCACGGCAATTGCAGACAAGGGACTTAAAGTCAAGTCAGCCAAAGCGGGTATGAATATTATTGATGACAACGATTTCAGCATAAATATTCTTGCTCCCGTAACAATTGACGAGGATAATCTGAACAATTGCTCTGTAATTCTAAAAATAACTTACAAAAACGACAGCTTTCTGTTTCTCGGAGACGCCGAAAAGAAAGAGCTTGAAACCGTTACGGCAGATATGAGTGCAGAAGTTCTTAAAGTAGGTCATCACGGAAGCAGAACATCAACAACAAAAGCGTTGCTTGAAAAGGTAAATCCTAAATATGCGGTTATTTCACTCGGCAAGGATAACAGCTACGGACATCCGCACAAAAGCACATTAAAGTTGCTTGATGAATTCGGAGTTGAAACATACAGAACCGATGAAAACGGAACAGTTGTCATTTCAACCGAGGGTTCAGGTGTGACAATCAAAACGGGACAAACTTCAATGAAAAGGGATGAATAAGCTTGAAAAAATTTATTGTTGACAGAATAGAAGGCGACAAGGCTGTTCTTGAGTGTGAAAACGGCGATATGGTGAATCTTGAACTTAAAGCCCTGCCGAAAAATATCAAAGAGGGCGATGTAATTAACTTTCAGGAAAACAGCTATTTTCTGAACAGCGATGAAACAAAAGCCAGAAAAGAAAAAATTAAAAATCTGATGAATTCGCTTTTTGAAGATTAAAAATCATGCAAAAACAAAAATGCTCTGTACCAAATCAAACGGTACAGAGCATTTTTATTTGTAATTGTGTAATCAATGTGTGTTGTCTGCTGTAAGTGACCTTCTGAAAATATGTCTGAAAATGAATCTGACAATCGGGCCTGCAAAAAACAACTGCCAGCAAAGTGCCATAGGGAAGTTGAGTGCGGTAGTTTCAAGCCATACCGAAATAACCTCAACACCCGCATTTTTGAAAATAAGAGTGGCAACAAGGCTCATAAGAGGACACATAAAGATAACCGAAATTGCAGAAATTGCGAGTACAAGGAAGAAAGGATTATCCTTTGCAGGGTTTACAATCTTAAAAGCAAGCTTTTTGGCAATGTGAGCGATAATGAAAAAGTCAAGAATAAATGCAATCGGCCCCATAAAAGAAAGTTCTTTGAAGGCGGAAAGAAAAATTTCGTTTTTCATTCCGCCGATATTAAGAGCTGTGTTGTAGCAAATCATGGCATAAACCATAAAGAACACCATGATAATCGTAAAAATAACTTCCTGAAATTTAGTTTTTGGCATAAAAAATCTCCTTTATAAAAATGATAACTTAGTAAACATATAAGTGTTGTTCGTTATCATTTCCTTAAGGAGAAATGTGCGTTTCCAATTAAACCATTATATATTTCGGAAATTATACTATAATTTTTTTATTTTGTCAACTTCAAAAAAATTTTCATTGCAATTACTCTGTTTAATACATTTTGTGACACTTTTATTACAATTCAGATTCATTTCTCGGTGGATTTTTACTTTGAAATTTGGTATAATACATGTGATTGTGATGAAAATTATACTTAAAACTTGCGGTTCTGTTCAGAAAGGGCATTTTTACTATGGGTGCATCAATTTATATTGCGGATGATGAAAAGAACATTCGTGACCTTATTACAAAGTTTCTTGAGTGTGACGGTTACAGCGTTACCGCATTTGAAACCGGTGACGAGCTTATGGAGGAATTCCTTAAAAAACCGTGTGAACTTGTGATTCTTGATATAATGATGCCCGGAACAGACGGCTTGACAATATGCCGTCAGCTCAGAACGATAACGGATGTTCCTATAATTATGCTGACCGCAAAAGATTCCGAATATGACTATGTAAGGGGAATAACCCTCGGGGGCGATGATTACCTGACAAAGCCGTTCAGACTTACAACCCTTTTAATGAGAGTAAAATCCCTTTTAAGAAGAATGGATATGAACACCAAAAAGGTGACAGGTCAGGAGCTTTCGGATATTAAAATCGGCAATCTTAGATTTTCGGCACAGGAAAACTGCCTTTATTGCAAAGGCAAGCCTGTTTCTTTGAGCAAAACAGAACTTAAAATGCTTACATATATGTTAAAAGAACCGAAAAAGGCATTTTCAAGAGAAGAAATTCTTGAAGGTGTGTGGGGATTCGATACCGAAGTTGAAACCCGTGTAACAGATGAAACCTTGCGAAGAATACGCAGAAAGTTAAGCCTTGCAGGCAGTAATGTCAGCATAGGCACGATATGGGGCTTTGGTTACAGAATAAGCATTGCGGAGGATAAAAAGTGAAACACATAAAATTCCGTATTTTGATTATTGTATGGTCGTCAATGATTTTACTTTTTTTCGCATTTGCAGGAATTTTAAATATAGTTTTGCCGTCCCACTTCGTAAGTGAGGCAGAAGACGCTCTTGAATACGAAATTGATTATCAGCATTATATTTCTAACAGCAACGACGAGAGCGAAGATGATTCTTCGGATTATTATGAAGAAGATTCCAATGAAGAATCAACTCTTCAAAAAAAGTTTGAAAGCGGTTATCAGGATTCGTATTTCACCTCGGATATTTACTATATTGATGTAACAGACGCCCTTAATGATAAAAATACCTCCGAGGGCAACAGCCTTGTCGGCTCAAATTCAACTTCATTAAAAAGTACATACGAACTCACCGAATGGGTTAAGAATCACAATATATCCGAAGAACAAATATATACACTTCAAACAGATAACGGCTATTATGTATTTACCGTTTATGAAGAACCGCAGAATTATGATTATTGGGACGATGCAGAATCCGATGAAAACGATTCTCCTGTGTATTTAATGTACATAAATATCGACCATATCGTAAAATATACCCGTTCGCTCAACTGGCTTATCTCAGCAATTTTTCTTTGCGCAATTGTTGTGATGAGCATAATCGGTTACAGACTCGGTGTTAAAATTGAGGAGTCACAGAAAACTCAGCGCAGATTCTTTCAGAATTCTTCTCACGAACTCAAAACCCCTCTTATGGCAATTCAAGGCTATGCCGAGGGCATTGAAATGGATGTTGTAGATCCGCAAAATGCCGCAGGCATAATTATGCAGGAAACCGAGAGAATGACAGGTCTTGTTGAGGAAATTCTTTCAATTTCAAAAATTGATTCACGACATTTTAAGCTTGACCTTGTAAAGCTCGACATAAAAGAGGTTCTTTACGATTGTTTTCGGTCACTTGATGCTGTTCAGCAGATGAACGGCATAAGCATTGTGCCTGAATTTCCCGATGAAGAAATCTATGTGAAATGTGATGAAGATCAAATGGCAAGGGCTTTCCGAAATATCATAATAAACGGTCTGAAATATTCAAAAAAGAAAATTACTGTTGCCTGCGAAACCAATCAGAAATATGTTTATATCCGATTCAAGGATGACGGTAACGGTATAAACCGTGATGATATTGAACATATCTTCGACAGATTCTACAAAGGCAGTGACGGCGGAACGGGCATCGGTTTGTCGCTTGCAAATGAGATTATACATCTTCACAAGGGCAGCGTAACAGCGTATAACTACCTTGACGGTGCCGTATTTGAAGTGAAACTGCCGATTATTGACTGATTATTTGTGCAAATTGCTGAAAATATAAATAATCGCTTACTTGTGACATTTTTGTGATGCTTTTTGACGAATTTTGTGGTATTATAGTAGTGCGTTTGCAATATATAATATTTGGTTAACGAATTTATAATTTGATAATTAATATACAGATATATAATGAGGTGCAGCTATGAACAGCAGTGTGCTGGCTTATCTTGAAAACTCAGCCGAATACTTTCCCGAAAAATGTGCGGTAACTGACGAAAAGGTTTCCTATTCATATTCCGAGCTTGTAAAACTCAGCTCATCTGTCGGAACCGCCCTTTCTGAACTTATCGCATCGGGAGATGCAGTAGGCATATATATGGAAAAATGCGCCGATGCGGTAGCGGCATTTTTTGCAGCCGTGTACGCAGGCGGATTTTATTCTGTTCTCAACACGGAGCTTCCGCAGAACAGACTTCAGACCACAGTTTCCGTACTCAATCCAAAGGTGATTGTAACTTCTGAAAGCTTGCTTGAAACAGCGAAAGAATATTTCTCTGAAAGAAAAATTGTGACCTTTGAAGATTTGGCAAAATCGGAGCCTGATTATGCAAAGCTTGGCGAAATCCGCAGCCATAAAATTGACACAGATCCGCTCTACATCAACTTCACTTCCGGTTCAACAGGCACTCCAAAGGGAATCGTTGTGTGTCACAGAAGTGTAATTGACTTTATTGACCATTTTACCGAAATATTCGGCATTGATAATAACGATGTAATAGCAAATCAAGCACCATTTGATTTTGATGTGTCCGTCAAGGATATCTATTCGGCTGTTAAAACAGGCGCAACTCTTGTTGTTGTGCCGAGGAGAATGTTCTCCGCTCCTGCCGAACTCATTGATTTCATATGTGAACGCAGGATTACTGTTATGATATGGGCTGTTTCGGCTCTCTGCCTTATCAGCACATTCCATGCGCTTGACTACAGAACTCCCGAAACCGTTAATAAGATTCTTTTCAGCGGTGAGATTATGCCGCTCAAGGCGCTTAAAAATTTCCGTTCACATCTTCCAAATGCAAAGTATGTCAACCTTTACGGACCGACTGAAATTACCTGTAACTGCACATACCATATTCTCGACAACGATTGCGACTATGCAGACGGTATTCCGATAGGCAAACCGTTCCCCAACGAAGATGTTATTCTTCTTGATGAGAATAATAACAGAATTTCAGAGGTTGGCAAAGTCGGTGAAATCTGCGTGAGAGGTACTGCTCTTGCACTCGGTTACTACTCAAATCCCGAACAGAATGCAAAGGCTTTTGTTCAGAATCCGCTTAATCCGTACTATCCCGAATTAATTTACAGAACAGGTGACCTTGCAAGATACAACGAAAACGGTGAACTTGTTTTCAGCGGAAGAAAGGATTTTCAGATTAAATATATGGGACATCGCATAGAGCTTGAGGAAATTGAGCGTGAGATGTCAGCCGTTGACGGTGTTGAGCAATGCTGTTGTATTTTTGATGAGAAAAAATCAAGGCTCAAGGGCTTTTTCGTAGGCTCAATTGAAAAGGACGAGCTTGCCGCATCAATGTCAAGGGATTTGCCTGCGTTTATGATTCCGGGCGTTATCCGCAAGGTTGATGAAATGCCGCTAACAAAGAACGGCAAAATTGACCGTAAAAAGCTTGCTGAAATTGCAGGGGGCAGAAGAAAATGAACGAAATATTAAAGCAGAACAAAACTGCATTCTATGTTTTTGATGTAAAAACTCTCAAAGACAGAGTGGCATATCTCAGAAAAATGCTTCCCGAAGATGTTGCAATCTGCTATGCAATCAAGGCGAACACATTTATTACGGCAGAACTTGAAAATGATGTTGACCGCTTTGAAATCTGCTCACCGGGTGAGGCTGAAATCTGCGATTTACTTGATATTCCTGATAAAATGATGGTGATTTCGGGTGTGTACAAAACTCCCGAAGTTATGGAAAATATGGTTGCAAACGGAAAATGCGACAGAATATTCACCGTAGAGTCACTTACACAGTTTAATCTTTTCAGAGAATTATCCGAAAAATATAAAAAGAAAATTTCTTTGCTTTTAAGACTTACAAACGGAAGTCAGTTCGGAATTAATTCCGAAGAAATCGAAGAAATTATTTCAAAAAGAAACGAATTTGAATATCTCGACATACTCGGTATTCAGTTCTTTTCAGGAACACAGAAAACCTCTCTTAAAAAACTCAAGAGAGAAATTGACAAACTTGACAATCTTCTTATTCTTCTCAAAGAGAAATATGATTATTCCGCAGAAGAGCTTGAATACGGCACAGGATTCCCTGCAACCTATTTCAAGGAAGATACCATAAATGAAGATGAGCTTATCGGCGGATTTGCACAGCTTTTGAATGAGATGACTTCAAAGCCGAAAATCACGCTTGAACTCGGACGAAGCATTGCCGCAATCTGCGGTAAATACTACACGCATATCGTTGATAAAAAGTGCAACAAAGGGGAGAACTACCTCCTTGTTGACGGCGGAATGAACCATATTGTGTACTACGGTCAGCATATGGCAATGAAACAGCCGTACCTTTCGGTTTGCGGAAAAGAAACCGAGCCGTGTACCGAATCATGGAATATCTGCGGTTCACTTTGTTCAATGAATGATATAATCGCAAAACAGATTTCTTTGCCTGATATTGAAATCGGTGATGTAATTTGTTTTGAAAATACAGGCGCTTATTGTATGACAGAGGGAATTTCTTTGTTTTTAAGTCGTGACATTCCCTCGGTTTACATAAAAAAGGAGGACGGAACATATCTTTGTGTCCGTGATTCCTTTGAAACATTTAATTTAAACAAACCCAATTACAGAAAGGAAACGAATTAAAATGGATGAACTTATTGAGATTTTAGAGGACATTAAACCGGATGTAGATTACGAAGGCTGCGAAAACCTTATTGACGGTCACTATCTTGACTCTCTTTCAATCATTTCTCTTATTGCTGAGATTGAGGACGCTTTTGATGTGACAGTTCCTGCAGTGGAAGTTGTTCCTGCAAACTTTAATTCAGTAAAGGCAATGTGGAGTATGATTGAAAGACTCCAAGAGGAGGAATAAGATGGATCTTCCATCATTACTGATGGCGGGCAGCCTTGATACGCTGACCTCATATTTTTCGGTAGCGTTTCTTGTCATTTTTCTGCCTGTTTCAGTTGTTGTGTATGCCGTCATTCCGCAAAGAGCAAGAAAGTATTTTCTGCTTATTGCAAGCTTTGCTTTCTTTTGGCTGATAAGCGGTCAGTTGATTGCCTATTTATGCCTGATAATAATGGGCGTCCATTATTTCGGCTTGTGGCTTGACAGGATTCAAACGCAAAAAAGTGCGGCGCTAAAGGCTGTGCCTAAGGAGGAGAAAAAGGCTCTTAAAAAGGTTTATCTCCACCGCAGTCGCAGAGTTCTGTTGTTTGCCGCCGTACTTATGATAGGCGGTCTGCTTGTAATCAAATACTCACCGTTTTTTACAACAAATGTAAATTCGCTGTTATTGCTTTTGAATATTCCGATTCAGTTTGATATTCCGAGTTATATAATGCCGATTGGTATTTCATTCTTTACTTTGCAGGCTGTATCGTACCTCTTTGATGTTTACAGAGGACTTATTAAAGCAGATGACAACATATTAAGACTTGCGTTGTTTATGTCTTTCTTTCCGCAGATTGTAGAAGGTCCTATCTGCCGTTACGGTCAGACAGCCAATCAGCTGTGGAATGTAAAGCAAATTGAGTTTGAAAACTTAAAACTCGGTGCAGTCCGTATTCTTTTCGGTCTTATGAAAAAGCTCGTAATCGCCGACAGACTTAATCCTATGATTAAGCAGATTTTCAGCCATTACGATGACTATCAGGGCGGAATAATTGCTCTCGGAGCAATTGCCTATACAATTCAGCTCTATTGCGATTTCTCCGGTACAATGGATGCCGTAATGGGTGTTGCTCAGATTTTCGGCGTTACAATGCCCGAAAACTTTCAAAGACCTTTCTTCTCAAAATCAATTTCAGAATTTTGGAAAAGGTGGCATATTACACTCGGCACATGGTTCAAGGATTATATCTTCTATCCCGTCACCATGTCAAAGCCGATGAAAAATCTTACATCTTCCGCACGCAAAAAGCTCGGCAACCACTTTGGTCCGTTGCTTGCGGGAAGCATAGCGTTGTTCTGTGTATGGTTCTGCAACGGACTGTGGCATGGTTCTGCGTGGGGTTACATATTCTTCGGTATGTACCACTTTGTGCTTATTCTGTCGGGCAACATCATTGCCCCTGCGGTTACCGCATTCAATAAAAAGCTTCACATCAATTCCGAATGCTTTGCGTACAAAGTGTTTCAGATAGTTCGTACATGCATACTTGTTGTTATCGGCGAAATGTTTTTCAGAGCAGAAAGACTTACAACAGGTCTTTCAATGTTTGGAAAAATGGTGACCGATTTCAGCTTTTCAAGCCTTAACTATGAGCTTATGAAAAAGCTTAAAATTGATATGCATGATGTTATGATCGTGCTTATTGCGCTTGCTCTTATTTTTGTAATCAGCGTTCTCAATGAAAAGGGAATATGTGTGCGTGGCGCAATTGCAAAGAGAAATGTTGTTATAAGATGGGCGGCTGTTTACGCTCTTATTATGTTCATCATAATCTTCGGTGCTTACGGCAAGGGCTATGTTCCCGTTGATCCGATTTATGCGAACTTCTAAGGAGGTCTGATTATGAAGAAAATAATTAAGAGAATTGTCAGCTGTGTCCTGTTTGTTGCAATACTTCTCGGATTACTTCAGGTATCCTCACTCATATTTCAGCCAAAGTCAAATGACAAGGCGGCGGGCATTCATTATCCGAGGGCAAACGGTATTTTCAGCGAACCTAAAGACAGTATTGACACTGTATTTATCGGTGACAGTGAGGTGTATCATTCGTTCATTCCGCTCAATATCTGGAGGGATTACGGAATTACCTCGTATGATGTTTCTTCTCCGGCTCAAAAGCTTGTGTACTCAATGGAATTTTTGAAAAAAACTTTTGAAAAACAAACTCCGAAGATTGTATTCCTTGAAACCAATGCGATTTTCAGAAAATCTTATTTTGAGGATGAAATCACATATAAGGCAGAGCAGATTTTCCCTGTGTTCAGATATCATGACCGTTGGAAGAATCTTCAGCTCAAGGATTTTTCGGCTACAGTTGAATATACTGCGAATGAGAATAACAAAGGTTATTACTTTACTAAAAAGTCTAAGCCTGCGACAGATAAGGCTATCAAGAAATATATGAAGTATTCCGATGTTTCTGCACCGATACTATCTACCAACAAAAAGTATCTCAAAGAAATTGCGAAATTCTGTAAAAAGCACGGTACAAAACTTGTGCTGATAAGTACCCCAAGCACAAAAAACTGGAACTACCAGCGACATAACACTATGGAAGCAATTTCAAAGGATCTCGGTGTTGATTATATCGATACCAATCTTCTCCGTGATGATATCCCGATTGATTGGAAAAAGGATACAAAGGATAAAGGTGATCACCTTAACTATAACGGTGCTGTGAAGATGACGAATTATATCGGAAAGTATCTTGACGATACAAAGCTCTTCAAAGATAAGCGTAACGATCCGTCATACGATAACTGGAATACCTGTCTTGATAAGTTTGAAAAGCAGGTCAAAAAGGGTACAAGTTCGGAAAACTGATTTATTTAGAATCTAAAATCTTTCCCCTGTGTTGCAATTCAATGCAGGGGAAAGAAATATTAAAAAACTTTTAAAAAAGTATTGACAAAATTACAGTTTTACCGTATAATCAATACTGCTCACGAAAAAGGTGAGAGATAAATGCGAGTGTGCTGGAATAGGCAGACAGGCACGTTTGAGGGGCGTGTGTTTCACGACGTACGGGTTCAAGTCCCGTCACTCGCACCATAGAAAAGACTTGATACCTTGCGTATCAAGTCTTTTCTATTTTATGCAAGCAAGCGATGACGGGACTTGAAGGCGACCGTTAATAAAACAGTCCTGTGGACTGTTTTTAGGGAGAGCGTTGATGAAAGTATGACTATGAACAAGCCACATTGGCGAGGTTGTAAGTTTGACATATAGCAATCACCGTCACTCGCAAGTTACCGTTATATCAATTTGTATTAGTGAATAATGACGGGACTTGTTCTTACCACATAATTTTTTTGTAGTCAGTAAGTGCGTTTATCGAACGCCCACAAGTAAAGCAACATATCTACAGCACCATACCTTGACAAGCAAAATCCGTTGTGATAATATCGTTTTGGCAACGGGAGTCCGTTAAACATATTTAATTTGGAGATATGAATTTATGGAAAAAGCAGTTTTATTTGACCTTGACGGCACATTGTGGCACACTTGTGATGTGATTTTGCCTGTGTGGAACGATATACTTAAAAAACATAAAGAAACAACAAAGCAAATCACACTTGAAGAAATGAACAGTTATATGGGAAAGACGGTTGAACAGATTGCGTCAATAATGTTGCCTGAGCTTCCGCTTGAAAATTCGGTCGCAATTGTAAAGGAGTGTTGCGCTGAACAGATTCCGTCACTTCGTAAAACGGGCGGTCATTTGTATGATAATCTTGAAAGTACACTTGAAATTCTTTCAAAGAACTATTTTCTCGGCATAATCAGCAATTGTCAATGCGGATATATAGAGGCATTTTTGTTTGCTCATAAGCTTGAAAAATATTTCTCCGATTTTGAAATGTCGGGCAGAACAAATCTGACAAAGGGAGAGAATATAAAGCTTGTTATGGAGCGTAACGGCATTGATAAGGCTTTGTATCTCGGCGATACAATCGGCGATCAAATTGCCGCAAAAGATGCAGAAATACCGTTCGTGTTTGCGTCATACGGATTCGGTACAACGGAAAATCCCGAATATACAATCAGTTCGTTCAATGAATTGCCAAAAGTTGCAGAAAAAATTCTCGGCTGATTGCCAGAAAATAGGATGATGTCGGGATACAGCCTATCCCGATGTCATTTTTGTAAAAGCATAAAGTTTCAGTTTTTATGCGTTTTTGGCAGATAGAGAAAAAATTATGTAAGAAAATTGAAAAAACTTTCAAATATGTGTTGACAAGTTGAATACCTTATGATATAATCTTGATTGTTGAGTTGAGAAACCGACAAAAATCTAATAAATGCGAGTGTGCTGGAATAGGCAGACAGGCACGTTTGAGGGGCGTGTGTTTCACGACGTACGGGTTCAAGTCCCGTCACTCGCACCATAGAAAAGACTTGATACCTTGTGTATCAAGCCTTTTCTGTTTAAACGGGTAAAACCGCTGAAACACTTGTCGGACACAAACACAGCTCAATGTTTAGGTAACCCGAAAAAATAAAAATACGGAACAGATTTCTGATCCGTAAAAATTATTTAAAGAATATCCAACCTTCAACCTTGTCGCCGTCAACCATAAAAGCTTTTTCTGCAATTTCCGCAAGCGGCGAATCACTGTAACTGTCCGAATAAAAATTGTCAATTTTTCCGTCAGGAAAAGCCTCATAAAATCGTTTTACCTTTTCCTTGCCGTGACAGTTTACACCCGAATATTTTCCGCTGTGCATATCTACTTTTGACGCCATAAGGTTTTTTATTTTGAGCCTTTTGCAAACGGGTTTCAGCAAAAATTCGGGTGATGCCGAAATAATTACATCATCATCTTTCTTTTGTTCAAGGTAAAACGGTTTTATATTTCCTATGTATTCCTTCCAGAAATCATTTACATCCTTTTCAGTATCGCAATAGGTAAGAAATTTGTACATTTTTTCTTTAAAATCAGTTTTTGTACCTTTTTTGAATACATAGAATTTTAAAAATGCTCCCAAAAGCGATGGGGCAAGAGTGAGTATTTTTTTATGTCTTTTAAGGCAGAATAAATAGAAGTCGGCTGTTGAGTCCCCATAGTAAATCGTTTTGTCAAAATCGTAAACATTCATAATATGCAAATTCCTTTTTAGTTTTGCAAATAATTTTTGATATTCAATTCTTAACAGAAGAGAACATCTGCACTATGATTATAATATGAGAAGAAAATTTTTGCAACATTTCCCGTTAATTAGCTCATTTTGGCTGATTATCCAAAGAATATACCGTTATTCTGTTGCTTTTAACTCTGTTTTGTTGTACAATATATTATGTATTATTGTATAAAGGAGAAAATCCGTGTTTGGTTATTTGCAGATTCAAAAGAGCGAACTGCTTGTTCGTGAATCCGAGGCTTATAAGGCTGTGTATTGCGGTCTTTGTAGGCAAATGGGTAAGGATTACTCCGTGTTTACAAGATTTACGCTAAGCTATGACTGCACATTTTATGCAATGCTTTTAATGTCGCTTAACCGTTCATGCAAAGGCTTTAAAGACGGCAGATGCACCTGTAATCCTCTTAAAAAATGCAAGTTTGCAACAGATTCCGGTGATGCATACAGAAAGGCTGCCGCATTTTCAATGATATCGGTTTATTATAAAATCATTGATGATATTCAGGACAGCGGATTTTTTAAAAAGCTGTTGTGCAGAATCATAAAGCCTTTCTTTTCTCATCAGAGGAAAAAGGCGGCAGATAAGTATCCCGATATGGACAAAGCAGTTTTTGATATGATGAAAATGCAGTATGATGCTGAACATTCGGAAAAGCCGTCTGTAGATATGTCGGCTCATCCAACGGCATTAATGCTCGCTGCTGTATTGTCGGCTGAGGCTCATGATGAAATTCAAAAAAGAGTTCTCTATGAATTCGGCTATCATATCGGCAGGTGGATTTATCTTGTCGATGCCGCAGATGATATAGAAAAAGATATCAAATCAAACGGATTTAATCCGTTTGTAAACAAGAAAACAGGTGAGGTAAAATCATCGGATTTTATAAAAGCGGTGCTGAATCAGTCACTTGCAAGGGCATATGATGCCTACAATCTTTTGAACTTTACCGATTTTAAGGGAATTTTAGATAATATGATGCTTTTGGGGTTCCCTGCATCACAAAACAGAGTAACAAGCAAACTTGATACGGAGGTCAATAATGAATAATCCATATGAGGTTCTCGGTGTGTCTGAAACAGCTACCGATGAAGAAGTAAAAGCAGCGTACAGAAACCTTGCTAAAAAATATCATCCCGATAACTACACCGACAGTCCTCTTGCGGATGTTGCGGAGCAGAAAATGAAGGAGATTAATGAGGCATACGATATGATTAATCAGATGCGTCAGAAGGGTAAGGGTACAGGCTCAACAGGCAGTTCGTCCTATAACGCAAATTCTTCAAGCTCACAGTTCTACAATGTAAGAATTTACATTCAGAGAGGACTTCTTGATCAGGCCGATCAGATTCTTGAAAACACAGCACAGTCAATGAGAACCGCAGAATGGCATTATCTCAAGGGCATGATTGCATACCGCAGAGGTTGGTCTGAACAGGCTTTTTCATATTTCACAACTGCGTGCAATATGGACCCCAACAACACGGAATACCGAGCCGCTCTTAACAATATGCAGAGCCAGAGGGCATACAACTACGGCGGTTACACTCAAACAAATCCTAACGCAACAGGTTCATCCTTCTGCGATATTTGTGCAGGAATGATGTGTGCAAACTGCTTGTGTGATTGTTGCAGAATGGGATGTTAATATGAAGAAAAACGGTATCAAAAAGGGGACAATGCGTATTGCGGTTTGCGGAATTATTGCGGCGCTCTCACTCGTTTTTATGATGATGACATCTCTCGTTCCAATCGGAACATACGCTTTGCCCTGTCTTGCAGGAATTCTCATTTCCTGCATAGTTGTTGAATACGGTTATGGATGGGCAATCGGTGTGTTTTGTGTAACTGCCGTGCTTTCAACGCTCCTTGCCGGCGATAAAGAGGCTGTTATATATTTCATTGCACTTTTCGGCTATTATCCGATTTTAAAGGGCGCTTTTGAATTTAAAATCAAAAACAGGGCAGTTCAATACATACTCAAGTTTGCGGTATTTAATGTTGCCGCCATCGGTTCGTTCTTTGTCGCAACATGGCTGTTGTCAATTCCGACAGATGAATTTACCGTTTTCGGTTTTTATGTTCCGTGGGCATTTTTGATTGCCGGAAATATTTTCTTTTTGCTCTATGATTATGCAATTACCGTATTTGTTATGCAGTATGTTCGCAGATTAAGAGGAAAAATATTCGGTAATTTTCACAAGTAATTATAATTCAAAGAAGTTTTGAGAAGGTGGACTTAAATGAAAAAGCAAAAATTGTTTGTCCGTATAGTCTGCATAGTCCTTGTGGTTCTTATGGCAGTATCGGTAGGTGCTGTTGCAATAACTGCATTTTCGGCTAATGCGGCTCAATCAACCGAGGAGGTTTCCGCAAGCGTATCAGCAGGCGCATCAGGCTATATAAATGCGTCGTATGTAAATCTGAGAAGCGGTGCAGGCACGAATTATTCGGTTATAACCTGTATGGCAAAGAACACAAAATTTACTTTTGTTGACGGAAAGCTCTATAACTCAAAGTGGTACAAAATCAAGCTTAAATCAAATTCAAAGACAGGCTATGTTACAAAGGAATATGTTGCCGTAAGTTCTTCGACAACGGCATCAAGCGTAACAGGTTATGTTTCTGATGATTATGTAAATCTCAGAAGCGGAGCAGGCACAAATTATTCTGTTGTTGGTTGCCTGAGAAAGAACACTAAGCTTACTTTTGTTAGCACTTCACTCTACAACTCCGCCTGGTATAAGGTTAAGGTTACTTCAACTGCTAAAACAGGTTACATAAAAAAAGACTATGTAAAAATGAACAGTTCAACCCAACCTGCAACAAAGGCAACCCAACCTACAACAAAGGCAACCAAACCTGTAACTCAGCCGACTGCGTCAGTGTCAACCGTAAGCGGTTATATAACAGACGATTATGTAAATCTCAGAAGCGGTGCCGGTACAAGCTATTCGGTTGTTGATTGTATGAGAGTAAATACAAAGGTTACTTTTGTAAGCACAAAGCTTTATAACAATGATTGGTATAATATTAAGCTTAAATCAAATTCAAAAACAGGCTATGTAAAGAAAGACTATGTTAAGATGAACGGTCAGACACAGCCTACAACGACTCGGCCTACAACCACAAAACCGTCAACAGGTTCATCTGTTAAACTTTCCGTATCAAGCAAATCAATTTTCACAGGCAACAGATTTGCAATCACAGCAACAGCGTCGGGAAGTGTTTCATGGTCAAGCTCAAATACAGGCGTTGCAACCGTTGACTCTCGTGGTATTGTAACAGCCAAGAAAGCAGGCTCTGCAACAATTACTGCGAAAAGCGGTTCGCATTCTGCAACCTGCAAAATTACCGTGAAATCCGGCTCATCTGTAAATATATCCAACAGCAATGTAAATCTTCCGTGGCAGAAGTCAATGCTTTTGAAATCAAGAACAAGCGGTGTCACATGGTCAAGTTCAAATACGAAAATCGCAACAGTTAAGAACGGTGTTGTTGACACGGTAGGCAAGGGCTATGTAACAATCACTGCCTCAACATCATACGGTGCGGCAACCTGTCTTATCCATGTTATGCCGAGGGAAAGCGTGCGTTTCTGCTATGCGTCACCAAACTCCGCTCCGCTTAATTCAAATGTAAGCTTTAAGGCTATTACCGACACAGACAGGGTAGGCGTGTATTTTGTAGTTACAAACGGTTCAACATCTTATAAGGTCACCGCAAAAAATAAGGTTAAAGACGGTAACTCCTATATCTGGACAGGTACACAAAAGCTTTCAAAATCAGGCAAATGGTCTGTAAAAGCATATTCTAAATTTAAAACCGAATCAAAGTATTACACCACGGCAGGCGGCGGTGAGGGCGAGGTGTTTGTAACCTCAACAACCAATAAAACCACCACAGCCTGTGCCGAGCGCAGAGCGAGTGATGAGGTAATCAAGCTTATTGCAAACTATGAGGGATTTCTCTCAAAAGTCACAGCAGACAGCATTACAACCGATCCTACACTCGGTTACGGTAAGGTTGTAATTTCAGGCGAACAGTTCTACAACAACATAACTTCAAATCAGGCATATGCTTATCTTTGCCAGACCGTGAACAAGGGCGGATATACCACCACAACAAATTCCTACCTTGTAAACAACGGCATAAAGTTCAATCAGCGACAGTTTGACGCACTTGTGTGCTTTGCATACAATGTAGGCAGCGGTGTGTTCTACAATGATTCCGAACTCCAGTCTGTTCTCTTGAACACAGGTTCAAGCGGTACTATCAAAGCAGGTGCTTCGGGTACGGTTACAGGTTCAGATGTAAACCTCAGAAGAGGTGCAGGAACTAACTACTCCGTTGTTACCCGTATGAACTACGGAACAAAACTTAAATTTGTTGATGGCAAGCGTTATAACACAAACTGGTATAAAGTTAAGCTTTCAAACGGCACAACAGGATATATCCACAAGGACTATGTTTCTGCTTCGGGCGGTTCAAGAGATTTGAATAATGTCAATAAGCAGAACCTTATTGATGCACTTTTGCAGTATCACCATGCGGCAGGTTCTTGCTATTGGGGACTTTTGTACAGAAGAGTTGACGAGGCGGAAATCTTCCTCTACGGCGATTATGACCGTGACGGTCAGCACAATTATCACAACTTCCATTTCTCATGTTACTCAAACCCGAGTTTCGGTATCTGATATTAATTTTTGCAAAGAAGGTCTTAAAATGAAAAAAATAGGTTTCATAGGCGCAGGCAATATGGCAACAGCCATTATAAAAGGTCTTATGGCGCAAAACGACGGCAAGGCTGATTTTATCAATGTTTTTGATGTAAGCGAAGAAAAGTGTGCCGCTATGAAAAATATGGGTGCAAATGTAATGACATCTGCCGATGAAATTGCAAAGAACAGCTCAATTGTTGTTCTTGCAGTCAAGCCGCAGAATTATCCCGAAGTTCTTGAGTCCCTCAAAAACAGCATTACAACAGCCAAAACCGTAGTATCAATTGCCGCAGGCATATCTATTGCATATGTAAGAAAAGGTCTTGAGTGTGACTGCCCTGTTGTAAGGGTTATGCCTAATACGCCTCTCTTGCTCAAAAAGGGTGCAACAGCCCTTTGTCCGTCTGAGAATATCAGCGATGATGACAAAACAATCGTTTACAATATGTTTGCAGGCAGCGGTGTTTGTGAATATATTGACGAAAGCCATATGAATGAAATAATTGCGGTAAACGGCAGCAGCCCTGCTTATATTTATCTTTTTGCAAAGGCTATGGCTGATTACGCAAAGAATTGCGGAATCGACTATGACAAGGCCATGAACCTTGTCTGTGCAACTCTTGAGGGTTCGGCAGCAATGCTCCGTGACAGCGGTGAGCCTGTTGAAACACTCATAGACCGGGTTTGCTCAAAGGGAGGCACAACAATTGCCGCTATGGATAAGCTTAAAGAACACGGTTTCTATGAGGCTGTTCTTGACGGCATGGACGCTTGTACAAAGAGGGCAGAGGAGCTTGGCAAATAATTTTGCCTTAACATAAAATGAATACATTCCTCATATATTTTAACGGACAACCAATGAGAGGAATGTATTTTATGAAAAGCATTGTATTTTCTTTTAAAAAGCGTTATCTTTTTCGCAGATCAAAGGGAATTTCACCGTCTGATGTCAGATTTTTTATAAGGCGATATTCCGTGGTGCTTATCTTTGTTTCGGCTTTTCTTACCGGACTTGTTTTCGGTTCAATTTATGCATCAAAAGCCGATAAGCAAATGCTTGATTCCCTTGATTTTCTGTTTACTACAAATCTTGATGCAAGGCTCGGTCAGAATGCCGTCAGCACATTTTGCGCCTGCTTTGCATCTGATTTTATATTTCTCACGGTTGTATTCCTCTTGGGACTTGCACCGTGGGGAATACCGTTTTTGCCGTTTGTTTCAGCATTTAAAGGCTTTGGAACAGGACTTACTGCGGCATATCTTATTATTACATATTCACTTAAAGGAGCAGGTTTTTATCTGCTCGTTGTGTTGCCGGGAACATTTTTGTTCTGTCTGGCACTCGTAAAGCTGTCGGCATATGCTTTTGAAATTTCAAAACAGATGTTTTTCAGCTTAATCGGTCATTCTCATCAAACAAATTCTTTGAAAAATGAGGTGATTGATTTTTGTTCCCGATCTGTTTCGGCACTCATAATGACATTTTGTTCAACCTTGCTGGACACGGCTTTGTGGTGCTTGTTTTCGGGAGCGTTCAATTTCTAATTTTGGAGGGCGCTATGGCATCGGAAAAGAACGCTGTAGCATTGACAGGGTTTTTCTCGTCATTGTTTCACAATTTACCACGACTTTTGCTAACGAATGTGCTTTTTGCATTGCCGTTTGCCGTAATATTCGGAATTTTCTTTTTGATTAATACCATTACGGGTCTTAATTCAATGTTTATATATTTTCTTACGATAATTCCGCTTTTTCCGTTTTATGCCGGCGTAACTCAGGTTACTTCCCATATGGTAAGGGGAGAGGAAAATGTTGATGTTTTCTCAAATTTCATAGGCGGAATAAAGGAAAATCTGCTTAGATTCCTCATACACGGCGTTGTGATGTATGCCGCTGTTTTTATCAGCTACTACTCAATTGTGCTTTATCTCGGACTCGGTTCAAAGAACGGAATGTTTTATGTTCCGCTTGTTATTTGTATTTTAATTGCAATTTTCTTTCTGTTTATGTTCTTCTATGTTCCGCCTATGACGGTTACTTTTGATATCAAGATGAAGGATATTTACAAAAACAGCGCACTTATGACAGTCGGTGAGCTTAAACACAATCTGTTTGCAGTTTTCGGAATTTTTATTTTATTCCTCGTTTGTGCAACAGTGCTTATGTGCAGTTTTACTCCGGTACTGCTCATCATTTTCACAATTGTTCTTGCATTGTTCATTGTTCCGTCAATTTTATCTTTTATAATCAATTCTGCAGTTTATAAGAATATGTATTCAATGATTGTTGACAAGGATTCAAAGAGCAAAACAATTGATAAGAAAATGGAGAACAGACGCAAAGGTCAGTTCCGTGATGATGAAGAGCCTGTCGTAGAAGATTATTCGGATCTTGAAATTGATGAATCGGCTGACGGTGATGAATTTATTTTCTATAACGGAAAAATGATGAAAAGAAGTTATCTTTTAAAGCTTAAAAAAGAGGCTGAAGAAAGGAAGAACGCAAAATGAGCGGTAAACACGCAGTTAAAAGTTCAAAAAAATCATTGATAATAATTATTTGTGTTGTTGTACTTGTTGCAGTAATTGCAGGTGCGGTTATCCTGTTTATGAATCTTTCGGGTAAAAATAATAATTCGGCAACAACAGTACCGACTGTGGCTGCTTCAACAACCATCGGTAATACAAACTTAACACAGAATGTTTCCGACTCTGTATCCGAAACCACACAGCCTGCAACCAAATCGGGTGAAGCTTCACAAGAGCCGACAGAACAGGGATACACAGCCGAAACATCTTCAAATGACAGTGAAATTGTTGTTCCGACAATCAGCGGAGAGAAGCAAAAGCCAAAATTCAGTGCAACTCTTATTCCGTACTATGCAAAAGATGAAAATTCTTCTGAAGAATATTCTTTGAGAGATCTTTTCGGCTCTGCTTATTCAGGCGGCGGATTTACTTTTAATGAGGACGGAACATTCATTGACGGAATCACAAGTGCCTCGGCAAATTCAGGTGCGTACATAGTTGAGGGCGACTCCGTTGTAATAACATATTCCAACGATAAAAATGTTATTGCTGCCGTAACCAAATGGAACGGTGATGTTCCTGCTGAAATTACCGTAAACTACGGCGGAATTATTGTATCCTTTAAGTAAAATATCGGTGATTAAATGAGTAAGAAATCTGTTAAAAAGCCTGACTATGCAAAATTTGAGGCTAACAGGGCTGTAAAAAAGAAGAATAAGAAAAAGAAAACAACAGCAATTGTTTCATCGGTTATTGCCGCCTGCGTATTTATCATTGCGGCAATCGTTGCCGTTAATGTGCTTTCACCGTCAGTAACCGCCGAGCTTACCTCATCTGCATGGGTTCCCGAAGGTGCTAAGAATGCGAGTGGTGATGAGGTTGAAATGAGTGAGGTTTACAACACAAATTACAGCGCTTATCAGGGTTCTATGTCATTTTCCGATGATGGCACTTTTACTTTATGGCTTTCGCCGGGAAGTCCGGATGACGGAACTCACAGCGGAAAATATACCGTGTCAGCTTCGGACAAAGTCAATTTGTCATTTGATGACGGAACAAATACTTCCGCCATACTCACACAAAAGAACGGTAAAATTTCGTCTGTTGTGCTTAAATATAACGACTATGAAATAACATTTGTAAAACAGTGAATACTTAAAAAACAAAAGATATACGGTAAAATTTTCTGCCGTATATCTTTTTCATTTTTCTATATTCCGTCAAACAGACTTAGCTGTTCGGTTTTGCTTTCAAACTTATGCAAATACGAAAACACATTTTCAACTCCGAACATAATTCCGTGATTTCTGCAAACTTCTGAAATCCTGTTCATCAGAACATTATTGTTACTGCTTGTAAGCTGATATGAATTTCCGTATGTATAAATGTATCGTTCTTTCATATTCGGAAAGTGTTTGTCAAGCCGGCTGTAAAAATATTCTCTGTCACCGTCACGCAGAGTAAGACCTATGCCAAAGCATATTATTCCACTAACCTTTGCGTCAATGCAATACTTTAAAAGTCCGTCAATATTTTCTTTCGTATCATTTATAAACGGTAAAAACGGAGAAAACCACACAACACTCGGAATACCGTTTTCGTGAAATGCCTTGAGTGTTTCAAATCTTTCTTTAGTAACGGAAACATTCGGTTCAATTATTCTGCAAAGGCTTTCGTCTGCCGTTGTAAGCGTCATCTGTAACACAGCCTTGCTTTTATCGTTTATTTTCGTAAACAGGTCAATATCTCTCATAACAGATGCCGACTTTGTCTGTACAGTTACACCAAATCCGTAGCGGTTGATTATTTCAAGACATCTTCGTGTCAGTTTCAGTTCTTTTTCAAGGGGAATGTACGGATCGCTCATCGCACCCGTACCAATCATACATTTTCTGCGTTTCCTTTTTAAAGCGTTTTCAAGCAATTCCGGGGCATTTTCTTTCACCTCAATATCTTCAAATCGGTGATTCATCTGATAGCATTTACTGCGTGCGTCACAATAAATGCATCCGTGTTGACATCCTCTGTAAATGTTCATGCCGTTTGCGGCAGATAAAATTCCCTTTGCTTTGACCTTATGCATATAATCCTCCGCTTATTGTTTGGCATCGACAAACCACCTGTTTTCCTCCAAAAACAGATATCGTTCTTTGCCGAGGATATGGCAGGTGTAGCGTATTCCCGCACCGCCTGCTTTGAGAGACGCCGCATACCGCACATCGGAAATTTTGTCAATGCGGTATCTCCTTCCGTCATCCCACACAATATATTCGGGGATAAGATCTCCGTCACAATCAAATGTGGCAGTAACTTTAACATACTTTTTCATAGCTTGTTACCTCCATTAAAATCAGAGAAACATCTTTAATTTTTCGCCTAAGATGCATCGTTATCATAAATATCCGACAGGATGAATTGTATGATCCTCCTTTGGGTTAAAATCCGAAAGCTCCTTGTCATCGAGCAAAACGGCAGGGCGAACAGCATAATTGCCGAATCGCTTTTTTAATCTGTCAAGTGTTTTGTCAAGCTGTTCGTTCTGAATAAGTCGCTTTTCATCACGCAAAAGGCTCATCTGATGCGGCTGATCATCGTGAATAAAATCCGTAACGCTTACCCCGATACTTCTCAGCGGCTTTTCCATTTTATAGCTTTTTTTGAAAAGCTCAATAGCCGTATTTGTTATATCCTTTGTAAGATTTGTGTGGATTTCCGTTGTGTGCTGTCGGTTAAATGACATCAGCTCGTTGTCACGAATCGTAATGCAAACCGTTTTTGCCATAAATCCCTGTTCACGCATTCTTCTGCAAACGCTGTCACACAAAACGAATATAACCTGTTTTACATCGTTAAAGGTTACCATATCTTTCGGAGTTGTGGTTGAGTTACCGATTGACTTCACCTCGCTGTTTTCGTTCATATGGGCAACAGGGGAAGAGTCGTATCCGTTTGCAAAGCCGTAAATTAGGTCACCCCATTTTCCAAGATATGACCGCAGCAGCGTAACATCGGCAGTTGCTATATCTCCAATCGTATAAATGCCGATAGATTCAAGCTTTCTGCCCGTTGCTCTGCCAACATACAAAAGGTCTTTTGCAGGACAGTTCCACACAATATCTCTGTAATTTTCTCGTGTGATTTCCGTTATAGCGTCAGGCTTTTTATAGTCACTTCCGAATTTGGCAAAAATTTTATTAAAGCTGACTCCGATGCTTACGGTTATTCCGAGCTCCTGTTTTATACGGCGATTAATTTCGAGTGCAATCTCTTTGCCGTTCATATTCTTATTGTCGGTAACATCAAGCCATGCTTCGTCAAGTCCGAACGGCTCGATTTTGTCGGTGTATTCGCTGTAAATTCTCCTCGCCATTTTTGAAAATCGCTTGTACAAATCAAAGTGTGGAGGAACGGTTATGAGGTCGGGACATTTCTGCTTTGCCTGCCAGATTGCCTCGCCTGTTTTTATATTATACTTTTTCGCAATCTCATTTTTAGCAAGAATAATTCCGTGCCGATTTTCCGCATCACCGCTCACGGCAACAGGTTTGTTTCTGATTTCGGGATGATGCAAACACTCAACGCTCGCATAAAATCCGTTACAGTCGCTGTGAAGAATAACCCTGTCCTTTTTATATTTGCTTTTGTCAACGGCACAATTAATATTCACAACGCATCACCTCGAACATTTGTTTTTATTCAATTATAGAACACTTGTTCTATAAAGTCAAGCGTAATTTTGTCGCTTGCGGCAAAAGAATTGGTGTACAATTTTGTTTGATTAAATAAAATTTTAAATGTTCTATAATTTCTTCTTGTAATTATTGACAAATATTGTTGAAAGTGATATTATGAAAATGAAATTAGATATCGCTGTCTTAAATGATACAATAAAATTATAACCGATTTATTGTATGGTCGTGAGTTTATTTTTTGCTTTTTTGAAAGGAGAATTGTTATGAGTATTAAAAAAATAAGTGCTTTATTACTTGCTGTATTATTAATTGCAAGCACCGCCGTTTTTTCTGTTTCAGCGGTGTCACAAAGTTATTCGTATATTTATAATTATGCGTTAAAAGTAAAGATGGATATTTCATCTACCGGTGAAAAAAAGCCGTATGCATATTACTATTATGACCATAGTTATAAGTTGGCGGAAGAAATTTTATCTTTATCGGAAGAAACGGAGAGTATAGAATTACAAAATAAATATGATGAATTAAAGGATTTTTATGAGAATCCGTGGATAAGACCAAGTGGTGCCGGCTATACTTGCTATTATGCTGTTAATGAGAAAAACGATAATAACTGGTACTCTGACGAAATTTGGAATACATTTGTTGAAAAAAGAGAAAAGCTTTTTAATGCCCTTAGTGTTAACAATCCGAATTTTGAACTTAAAGAGTATGGCGAGGGAATTTTAGATAAAGATTATACTATTAAACAACAGAAATACATAAGTGAATGTTTCTATGAGTTATTGGAAGTTTTTAATACAATGACCTGTCAGAATATTGTTCTCGGTGATGTTAACGGTGACGGAGTTGTTAATGTATTAGATGTTACGCTTGTTCAAAAATATATAGTAGGTGTGGTTGATTTTAACTGTGCACAGAAGTTGAGAGCAAGAGTGAATTGGAATGCCTTTCCCATAACTGTCAAAGAGAGCACTACCATACAAAAATATATTGTCGGTTATACAGACGTATATTTCTATACCGGTGGAATCGTTGAAAATGAAAGCGATTTTGCAACATCTTTGGATAACTGGGAGATTTGTTCTCAGTGGTAATTAAAGTTATATCAAAAAAGACTTCGTACTCTGTTGCGAAGTCTTTTTCTGTTTTAACATAACATTACGATTGATTACAGCTGTGTAACTGTCATTTACAAAAACGAGATATTGTGGTAGAATTTACAATGTTGAATTATGTAAAAGTGTCGGATATTACAGATGTTTGTCCGAAAGCTATTTTGTATCGGAGGTTTTATTGATGGAAGCTTACAAAAAGGAATTCATTGAATTTATGGTTGATTGTCAGGTTCTCAAATTTGGCGATTTTGTTACAAAGAGCGGAAGAAAAACTCCTTTCTTCGTAAACACAGGTTTCTACAGAACAGGCGCTCAGCTCCGCCGTCTCGGTCAGTATTATGCAGAGGCTGTCAACAACAAGTTCGGTCTTGATTTTGATGTTCTTTTCGGACCTGCATACAAGGGCATTCCGCTTTCTGTTGCCGCAACTATCGCAATCAGTGAAAAATACGGTCAGGATATCCGTTATTGCTCAAACAGAAAAGAAGTTAAGGATCACGGTGACAAGGGCATTCTTCTCGGCAGTCCTATCAATGACGGTGACAGGGTTGTTATCATCGAAGATGTTACAACAGCAGGCACTTCAATTGAAGAAACTCTCCCGATTATCAAGGCTCAGGGCGATGTAAACCCAATCGGTCTTGTTGTTTCCGTTGACCGTATGGAGCGTGGCAAGGGTACAAAGAGCGCACTTTCCGAGATTGAAGAAAAGTACGGACTTAAAACAACTGCAATCGTAACAATGGCAGAGGTTGTTGAACACCTTTACAACAAGGAATACAAGGGCAAGGTTATTATTGACGACAAGCTCAAAGCCGCTATTGACGCTTACTATGAGCAGTACGGCGTAAAGGAATAACAGCTTTTAATTATTAATATTAATCAGTCGGGGCGGTTTTATCCGCCCCAAAAGTTTGAAAAAACTTATTTTGCGGTGGGGATAATATGGCACGGACAACCGATAACGAACACAGCGGTCATCGTGAAAGAATGCGTAAAAAGTTCATAGAAAACGGCTTTGATGTGTTTGAAACGCACGAGGCTCTTGAAATGTTCCTTTACTATGCTATTCCGAGAAAGGACACAAATCCTCTTGCACATCGTCTGCTTGACCGTTATATCACTGTCGGCGGAGTGTGTGACGCTCCGATTGACGAGCTTATGAAGGAATTCGGTCTGTCTGAAAATGCCGCCGCATTGCTCAAAATGTTGCCCGAAATGGCAAGGCTTTATACCGAATCAAAGATGTCGCATGATAATATCATCGACTATGAAAATCTCGGTAAAATATTTAAAGCAAAATTTATCGGTCGAACAAACGAATGTGTCGCGCTCATGCTCGGTGATGCAAAGGGCAAGATGATTTATTTTGATATAATTTCAAAAGGTTCGCTCAATTCATCCGATATGCCCGTCAGAAAAATTGTTGATTTGTCACTTCGTCACAATGCCAAAACTGCGTTTATAGCACATAATCATCCCAGCGGAACGGCTCTGCCTTCGGGAAGCGATCTTGACACAACAATAGTTTTGAAGAGTACGCTTGCAACTGTCGGAGTTGAACTTATCGACCATTTTATAATAACCGATGATGATTATGTTTCTCTCCGTGAAAGCAGGCTTGCGGGGAATATCTTCTATTATGAAAAGTAATAATGTTCTTTAAAAGAAACATTTGACAATTTAAAACATCTGTTCTATAATTAAAATCGAAATTTTGTTCGGATATGTTTTCTGTTACAGGACTTTTGTAATAAAGAGCCGTGTAACAGGAAACATAATAAAAAAATCCGTATTTGGAATGTGATGTGTATTATGGAATTTAAACTTCATTCAAAATATCAGCCGACAGGCGACCAGCCGCAGACAATCGAAAAGCTTGTAAACAGTATAAATGCAGGCAACCGTGAACAGACGCTCCTCGGTGTAACGGGTTCGGGTAAAACTTTTACAATGGCAAATGTTATTCAGAGGGTTCAAAGACCGACACTTGTGCTTGCACACAACAAAACTCTTGCGGCTCAGCTTTGCAGTGAGTTCAAAGAGTTCTTTCCGGAAAATGCGGTTGAATATTTTGTGTCATACTACGATTATTATCAGCCTGAGGCATATGTTGCACAGACGGATACTTATATTGAAAAAGACAGTTCAATCAATGACGAGATTGATAAACTCCGCCACAGCGCAACGCTTGCACTTTCCGAAAGACGAGATGTAATTATTGTTGCCTCGGTTTCTTGCATATACAGCCTGGGCGATCCTATTGACTACCGAAATATGGTAATCTCACTTCGTCCGGGAATGGAAAAGTCCCGTGATGAGCTTGTAAAAAAGCTTGTTGAACTGCAGTATGAACGCAATGATGTAAGCTTTACCCGTAATAAATTCAGGGTTCGTGGTGATGTGGTTGAAATTTTCCCTGCCGCATCAAACGATTCTATAATCCGTGTCGAATTTTTCGGAGATGAAATTGACAGAATTTCCGAAATCAATCCGCTTACGGGTGAACTCAAAGCTGTTCTGAAACATGCCGCAATCTATCCTGCGTCCCACTACATTGTGTCGGGAGATAAGATGAAAAAGGCTCTTGCGGAAATTGACAGGGAGCTTGAGGAAAGACTTGCATATTTTCGTGAAAACGGAAAGCTCCTTGAGGCACAACGACTTGAACAGCGTACAAGGTACGATATGGAAATGTTGCAGGAAATCGGATTTTGTACGGGTATCGAGAACTATTCAAGAATAATGTCGGGCAGAGCGCCGGGCTCATCGCCGTACACGCTTTTAAGCTATTTCCCCGATGATTTTCTGCTCTTTGTCGATGAGTCCCATGTAACGCTTCCACAGGTACGGGGAATGTTTGCGGGTGACTATGCAAGAAAAAAGAGCCTTATTGACTACGGCTTCAGACTTCCGTCTGCACTTGATAACCGTCCGCTCAACTTTGACGAATTCTATTCAAAAATAAATCAGGCTGTTTATGTAAGCGCAACACCGGGCGATTTTGAGCTTGAAAAATCAGCTGTTGTTGCAGAGCAGATTATCAGACCTACAGGACTTCTTGATCCTGAAATTTCGGTAAGACCTACCGAAGGTCAGCTTGACGACCTTGTGTCAGAAATCAATATCCGTACAGCCAAAAATCAAAGAACACTTGTCACAACCCTTACCAAGAAAATGGCGGAAGACCTTACCGCATATCTTGAAAAGCTGGGTATCAGGGTTCGTTATATGCACCATGACATTGACACCGTTGAAAGAATGGAGATTGTCCGTGATTTAAGACTCGGAGAATTTGATGTTCTTGTCGGAATCAACCTTCTGCGTGAAGGACTTGATATTCCCGAGGTTTCTCTTGTTGCCGTACTTGATGCCGACAAAGAGGGATTTCTCCGTTCAACCCGTTCGCTTATTCAGATTGCCGGCAGAGCCGCACGAAACAGCGAGGGTACGGTTATTATGTATGCCGACAGCGTAACGCCGTCAATGAAGGTTGCAATAACCGAAACACAGCGCCGCCGTGAAATTCAGAATAAATATAATGTTGAACACGGCATCGTTCCAAAGACTATTGTCAAAAAGGTCAGCGATATACTTGAAATTTCTACTCACGATGACAGTGAATTTAAAAATACAAAAAAGCTTTCAAAGGCACAAAAACAACAGTTGATAGAAAAACTGACAAAGGAAATGAAAGCTGCCGCAAAGTTGCTTGAATTTGAACACGCCGCATATCTGCGTGATAAAATCAAAAAACTGCGTGGTGAAAAATGATAAAGGAAGAGTAAAATGCCAAGAAAGAAAACCACCGATTATGATAATACCAGTATCACAACGCTAAAGGGTGCCGACCGTGTCCGTAAGCGTCCTGCCGTAATTTTCGGTTCGGACGGTATTGACGGCTGTCAGCACTCCGTGTTTGAGATTCTTTCAAACTCAATAGATGAGGCGAGAGAGGGTTACGGTAAAAAAATCACAGTTACACGCTATTCCGACGGCTCAATTGAGGTTGAAGATCACGGCAGAGGAATTCCCGTTGACTACAACGAAAACGAAAAGCGCTACAACTGGGAACTGGTTTTCTGCGAACTCTATGCCGGCGGCAAGTATAATAACAACGAGGGTGAAAGCTACGAATTTTCCCTTGGTATGAACGGTCTCGGTCTTTGTTCAACCCAGTACAGCTCCGAGTATATGGATGTTGATATCCGCCGTGACGGCTACCGATACACTCTCCGTTTCGAAAAAGGCGAGATTGTCGGCAAGCTCAAAAAAGAGCCGTACAGCAAAAAGGATACGGGTACAAAAATTCATTGGAAACCCGACCTCGAAGTCTTTACGGATATCGACATTCAGCCCGAATATTTTCTTGACATAATGAAAAGACAGGCTATTGTCAACGCAGGAATTGAATTTGTTTTCCGCAATCAAAACGGCAAAAGCTTTGATACGACAAGCTATAACTATGTAAACGGTATTGTTGACCATGTTGCCGAGGTAGTCGGTGAAAATGGACTCAGCTCAATTCAGCATTGGGAAACCGAGGTTAAAACCCGTGACCGTGACGATAAGCCCGAATATAAGTGCAAAATGGATATCTCGGTTGCATTTTCAAATAAAGTGCATCTCACCGAATACTACCACAACTCAAGCTGGCTTGAACACGGCGGCGCTCCCGATAAGGCGGTGCGGAATGCCTTTGTTTATCAGATTGACAGCTACTTAAAACAGAATAATAAATATAACAAAACCGAAAGCAAAATCAAGTATGACGATGTTGAGGACAGCCTTGTGTGCGTTATTTCGTCTTTTTCAAGTGTTTCATCATATGAAAACCAAACCAAAAAGGCGGTTACAAACAAGGGTATTCAGGACGCTATGACTGCATTTCTCCGTCAGAGTCTTGAAGTCTATTTTATTGAAAATCCGCTTGAGGCAGAAAAAATCTGCGAACAGGTGCTTATCAATAAGCGCAGCCGTGAAAATGCTGAGAAAACACGACTTAACATAAAGAAAAAGCTTTCGGGCAATCTCGACATAACAAACCGTGTTGCAAAATTTGTCGATTGCAGAAGTAAAGACACGGAACAGCGTGAACTGTTTATAGTAGAGGGTGATTCTGCTCTCGGTGCCTGTAAACAGGCAAGAAACCCCGATTTTCAGGCAATTATGCCAATCAGAGGAAAAATACTTAACTGCCTGAAAGCCGACTACGATAAGATTTTTAAGAGCGAAATCATTACCGATTTGCTCAAGGTTCTCGGTTGCGGCGTTGAGGTTAAGTCAAAAGCAAACAAGAATCTTTCAAGCTTTGATATGAACGCACTTCGTTGGAGCAAAATTATTCTCTGCACCGATGCCGATGTTGACGGCTTCCAGATCAGAACACTTTTGCTTACCATGCTTTACAGACTTACACCTACACTCATTGAAGAAGGCAAGGTGTTTATTGCCGAATCGCCTCTTTATGAAATTACATCCAAAAACGATGTATATTTTGCATACGATGAAGTTGAAAAGGATAAGTTCATTGAACAGCTCGGCAATGAGAAATTCACAATTCAGCGTTCAAAAGGTCTTGGTGAAAACGAACCCGATATGATGAACCTTACCACAATGAACCCCGAGTCACGCAGACTTATCAAGGTTCTTCCTGCCGATGCAGAACAGACAGCGGAAATTTTTGATGTTCTTCTCGGTGACAATCTTCAGGGAAGAAAAGATTATATAGTAGAACACGGCAACGAATATATTGACCAGCTTGATGTAAGCTGATTGGAGGTGGAAATAAATGGCGAAAAAATCTTCAAAGACTCCCCGCAGAACTTCACCGTCAAAAACTCACGGTGTAATCAACGGTGCGGGTGAAGTAGTGGAACAGCCAATCGTTTCCACTATCAGAGAGAACTATATGCCGTATGCAATGAGCGTAATTCTCTCCCGTGCAATTCCCGAAATTGACGGGTTCAAGCCGTCGCACAGAAAGCTCCTGTATATGATGTACAAAATGGGACTTCTGAACGGAGGAAGAACAAAATCGGCAAACATTGTCGGTGCAACAATGAAGCTCAATCCTCACGGCGACTCTGCAATTTATGACACAATGGTTCGTCTTTCAAGGGGCTATGAGGCACTTTTGCATCCGTATGTAGATTCAAAAGGTAATTTCGGTAAATTCTACAGCCGTGACATGGCGTGGGCGGCATCCCGTTATACTGAGGCAAAACTTGATGCAATCTGCAACGAGCTGTTTCGTGATATAGACAAAGATACCGTAGATTTTGTAGATAACTACGATAATACAATGAAAGAACCGTCACTTTTGCCGGTTGCATTTCCGTCTGTGCTTGTAAACGCAAACACAGGTATTGCCGTTGGTATGGCGTCAAATATCTGCTCATTCAATCTGCGTGAAATCTGCGAAACAACAGCGGCACTTATCCGTGATCCCGACCATGATATAAAGTCAACTCTGCCGGCTCCTGATTTTACAGGCGGTTGTCAGATTATCTATGATGAAAATGTCATCAATCAAGTCTATGAAACCGGCAGAGGAAGTATCAAACTCCGTGCAAAGTATGTCTATGACAAGTCTGCAAACTGTATAGATATTCTTTCAATTCCTGCCACAACAACTTGTGAGGTTATCATTGAAAAGGTAATCGACCTTGTAAAGCAGGGTAAAGTCAAGGAAATTTCCGATATTCGTGACGAAACAGGTATTGACGGACTTAAAATTACAATTGACCTCAAGCGTGGCGTTGATGCCGACAAGCTTATGACAAAGCTTTACCGCTTTACAACACTCGAAGATTCCTATGCCTGCAACTTCAATGTGCTTATTGCAGGTGTTCCGAGAGTTCTCGGTGTAAAGGCGTTGCTTGAAGAATGGATTGCTTTCAGAATTGAGTGCGTCAGAAGAAGAACATATTTTGACCGCAACAAAAAAGCTGACAAGCTTCATCTTTTAAGAGGTCTTGAAAAAATTCTTCTCGATATTGACAAGGCAGTAAAGATTGTCCGTGAAACCGATGAAGAATCCGAGGTTGTGCCAAACCTTATGATTGGATTCGGAATTGACGAAATACAGGCTGAATATGTTGCCGAAATAAAACTTCGTCATCTTAACCGTGAATACATTTTAAAGCGTACAAAAGACCTTGAAGACCTTGAAAAAGAGATTGCCGAGCTTGACGAAATTTTAAAAAGCAAGGCAAGAATCAAGACAATCATTGTCAAAGAACTCAAATCAATTGCCGAGAAATACGGTCAGCCGAGAAAGAGTATCATAATCTATGACGATGTTGCAAGGTATGAGGAAGAGACAGTCGAAATTCCCGATTATCCTGTTAATCTTTTCTTTACAAAAGAGGGATATTTCAAGAAGATTACTCCGCAGTCGCTCAGAATGAGCGGTGAACAAAAGCTCAAAGACGGTGACGAAATTATTCAGGAGCTTGAGTTCACAAACAACTGCGACCTTTTGTTCTTTACAGACAAGTGTCAGGTGTATAAGGCAAAGGCTGATGATTTTGCACAGACAAAGGCAAGCGTACTCGGTGACTATGTTGCCGCAAAGCTTGGCTTTGATGAAGGCGAAAATGCTGTGAAAATGGTTGTTACAAAAGATTACAAGGGTATGCTGCTCTTTGCTTTTGAAAACGGCAAGGCCGCAAAAGTTCCGCTTGAATCCTACGCAACAAAGACTAACCGTAAAAAGCTCACTGGCGCATATTCCGACAAATCTCCGCTTGTCGGACTTCTCTATATGCCTGAGGATGAAGAGGTACTCTTCAAGGCGTCATCGGGAAATATGCTCCTTGTTCACACGGGCGCACTCGCTCTCAAAACAACCCGTTCAACACAGGGTGTTGCCGTTCTTAAGCCCAAAAAAGGTCACAGACTTTTCAGCATAGAACGCTATAAAGACGGTACTTTTACAAATCCAAAGCGTTACAGAACAGGTTCACTTCCTGCAAGAGGTGCGTTGCCTGTGAACGATGATTCAAAAGACGAACAGCTTTCGCTGATTTGATTTTGAAAAAATTAATAAAAATCTTGTAATATCTCTTGAAAAAGCTGTGTTTATGTGGTATTATAAAACAGTTATTAAAGCAGGATTTGTTTTATTCGTATTTATTAAATGAAAGGAAGATAAAAATGAGCATTTGGGGCATTGTTTTAGGCGTATTGCTCGCAATCGTATCTGTTGCCATTATCGTTGTAATTATCCTTCAGGAGGGTAATCAGCAGGGTATCGGTGCTGTAACAGGTGTTGCCGATTCTTATTTCTCAAAGAATAAGGCTCGTTCGATTGATGCGTTCCTCTCACGCTGGACAAAAGTTTTTGCTGCAATATTCGTAATTTTTGTAATTGCACTTAATGTGCTTTCAAAGTTCGGTATACTGTAAGCATATTAACTTAATAATCAGCATAAAATTAACCGTCAGGGCAATCCTCTGGCGGTTTTACTTTTTATATGGAGTTGTTAAAAATGCCTTGGTGGGGAATATGTCTGATTATTTTTGTAACATTTATAACTTTCGCAATCTTGCACTTTCTCGGCAAAAATAAGCACCCGTTCAAACGCTCTCTGCTTTCAATGACTTTGGGAGCGGCAACATTGTTTGCGGTCAATCTGACGGGAGCTTTTACGGGCGTAACTTTGCCCATAAGCCTTTTATCGCTTTTGGTATCAATAATAGGAGGAATACCCGGAGTAACGCTTATGCTCGGTCTTAATCTTTTTTTCTGAATAATCACAGAAGGGGCGGTCACATCGACAGCCCCTTAATTGTTTGTATGAAATTTTATACAATGCCGTAAAGTTCCTCAAGAGCCTCACCGACGGTTTCTTTATCTTTGGTCAGGAGTGCAAGCATAATTTTGTACGCTTTTTTCGGATTGTCAAGAAAATTTTTTTTGAGAATAAGAGCCTGTTCCATTTCGGGAGCATAAACATCAAGCTTCATTAAATCCATATCACCGCCGGATACAGAACATTTAACAGTAAATCCGTTTGAACTTTTTACAATATCGACCTTGTTTTCAATCTCATTTTTCTTTACGGCAAGGAGCTTAACCGCACAAGCGTATGCCTTTTCTTTGATAGAGTACGGAAGAATGCTGTCAAGCTGTTTTGCAATTTCAACACCGTTTTCCGTAAGCGCATATGTTTTGTGTTCATCATCGGCAGGCACAAGGTTACCGTTTGTAACAAGGTCGTCAAAGGCGGAACTTGTTTCAAAATAATTGGCAAGTCCCTGCTTTAGAATTGCCTGTATGACAATTCCTTTGTCTATATTTTCCTTTACAGAGTTATACAAATAACATATCAAGGTTTTAATTTCGTTTTTGCTTCTCATTCCACCAGGATTAATACCCTCGTCAAATGTATCGAATGCCATAAAATCACCTGCTTTTGCTGATAGATTCGTAGTGACAGCTTAATTTGTGCAAAAATAACTTAAATTATATCTGTCTATTGTTATTATAGCACATTATCTTCACAAAAGCAAAGAGGTTGTGCGTATTTATTTTATTCATTATTAAGTAAATTTGCAAGAGTTACACTGTCAAGGTAATTGTTGATTAAATTGTCAAGCTGTTGCCAGATAGGATGTGAGGGACACGATTCCATATGATTGCAATGTTCGTGAGTTTTTGAAGTGCATGGGACAGACGCAAGGTCGCCCTCCGTAAGCCTGAGAATTTCACCGAGTGAATAATCTTTTGGTTCTTTGGTCAGCTTATAGCCGCCGCCCTTTCCTTTTACGCCCTCAAGCAGATTGCGGTCAACAAGGGTTTTGAGTATGCCTTCCATATATTTTTTGGAAATATTCTGTCTTTCTGCAATTTCTTTGAGCGGAATGTATCTGTTCTGCCCGTTTTTTGCCAGATCGACAAGCACATACAGCGTGTAACGACCTTTACTTGAAATCAGCATAAAATTATCCCCTTTTGGCAAGGCTTGCATATTTTGTAAGCCTGTTTTGCTTATATACCTTGATTATATACAAAAAATGATAAAAATGCAATACCAACCCATTGACAAAATGGGTTGAAAAGGTTATATTTTAATTATCCACTACTTTGGTGGGTTGATAATATAACAAGGTGGGATTATGAAATGGCAGACAAATTACTTGATGTAAACGGTTTGACTGTAAGTGTAGAGGAAAAGGAAATTCTGCACGATATAAATCTTAGTATAAACAAAGGTGAAACGCATGTGCTTATGGGTCCTAACGGTGCAGGCAAGTCAACGCTCGGATTTGCACTTATGGGCAGTCCTAAATATACGCTTAATTCAGGCGAAATACTTTTTAACGGAAAAAACATTAACGATGAAACACCCGATAAAAGGTCAAAGGACGGAATTTTTCTTTCATTCCAAAGTCCTCTGGAAGTTCCGGGGCTTTCACTTTCATCGTTCATTCGTAATGCTCTTGAAAAGAACCGTGGCAAAAGAATCCGCCTTTGGGACTTTAAAAAAGAGCTCAGACAGGCAATGGAGCTTTTGCAGATGGATCCGTCATATTCCGAGCGTGATCTAAATGTAGGCTTTTCGGGCGGTGAAAAGAAAAAAGCAGAAATTTTGCAGATGCTTTTACTCAATCCAAAGCTTGCAATTCTTGACGAAACAGACTCGGGTCTTGATGTTGATGCGGTTCGCACAGTTTCAAAGGGTGTTGAACACTATCAGAAAAACCGTGACGGTGCATTGCTCATCATCACACACAGCACAGGTATTCTCGAATCTCTCAAAGTTGATTATACCCATATTATGGTAAACGGCCATATAGTTAAAACAGGCGACGCATCGTTGATTGATGAAATCAATGAACACGGTTTTGAGAAGTATCTTGAACTTTATGCAGAAAAGTTCTGACGGAGGTATTAAGATGAAAGAAAGAACATATGTCGATGATGTTGACAGAAGTGTCTACGATATCAAAGACGAAGAAAATGATGCCTACCGTATCAAATCAGGTCTTGATGCCTCAATTGTAGAAAAAATTTCAAAGGAAAAGAACGATCCCGTGTGGATGCAGAATTTCCGTTTGCAGTCACTTCAAATTTATAATGAACTCAAAGTTCCAAACTGGGGACCGCCCATTGACGGACTTAATATGGACAATATTGCAACCTATGTCCGTCCGAACACAAGGATGACCGCAAAATGGTCGGAAGTCCCCGAAGATATCAAGAATACATTTGAAAGGCTCGGTATTCCTCAGGCAGAGAGAAAGTCCCTTGCAGGTGTCGGAGCGCAGTATGATTCCGAGCTTGTGTACCACAATGTTCGTGAAGAGGTTGCCTCACAGGGTGTAGTATATACCGATATGGAGAGTGCGTTAAAGGGCGAATATGCCGACATGGTAAAAAAATATTTTATGAAACTTGTCCGTCCGAATGACCACAAATTTGCCGCACTTCACGGTGCAGTATGGTCAGGAGGTTCGTTTGTATATGTTCCGCCGGGAGTATCGGTAGAAATTCCGTTGCAGTCATATTTCAGACTTAACGCACCCGGTGCAGGTCAGTTTGAACACACGCTCATTATCGTTGACGAGGGTGCAGACCTGCATTTTATAGAGGGTTGTTCTGCTCCGAAATATAACATAGCAAATCTTCACGCAGGATGCGTTGAGCTTTTTGTAAAGAAAAATGCAAGACTCAGATATTCAACAATTGAGAACTGGTCAAAAAATATGTACAACCTTAACACCAAAAGAGCGCTTGTTGAAGATGGCGGTACTATGGAATGGGTATCGGGTTCATTCGGTTCTCATGTGTCGTACCTTTATCCGATGACAATTTTAAAAGGTGACCGTTCAAGAATGGAGTTTACGGGCATTACATTTGCAGGCAAGGGACAGAACCTTGATACAGGCGCAAAAGTAGTTCATATCGGCAAAGAAACATCTTCGTTTATGAACACAAGGTCAATTTCAAAGGACGGCGGTATCAGCACATTCAGAAGCTCCGTTGTTGTAAACAAGTCTGCCGAAAATGCAAAATCTGCCGTTTCGTGTCAGTCGCTTATGCTTGATTCAAAGTCACGCTCAGATACTATTCCTGTAATGGATATCAGAACTCCGCACGCAGATATCGGTCATGAGGCGAAAATAGGCAGAATCAGCGATGAGGCTGTATTCTACCTCATGTCAAGAGGTCTTAGTGAAGAGGATGCAAGGGCGATGATAGTCAGCGGTTTTGCAGACAATGTGTCAAAGGAACTTCCGCTTGAATATGCGGTTGAAATGAACAATCTCATTCAACTTGAGATGAAGGGCAGTATCGGATAAGGAGGACATTATGGTTGATAATAAAGACTTAACAGTGAACTTTCTTCCGTCACCCACTTGGAACCGATTGGGAGTGAATCGGGCAAAAATCCGAAATATTCCCGTTGACGGTTGGAACAGTATTCCTGTTCAAAAAGAAATAATCGAAAAATATATAAACAATTCCGATTCGGAAATTTGGGATTCATTTGCAAATATTCAGACAGGTATGGGCGAGGAGATTGACGAAATCTCAAAAATATCACAGTCTGAAAAAATCAGAATATCGGCTGATAAAACAAAAAGCGAAAAGCTGTTTTTTAATTGCAAAAACGGTGAAAACGCTTTTGCAGATGTAGAACTTTACGCTCCCGAAAACACAGAGCTTACCGTGTTTATGACAATGCAGTCAGCGTGGAATGCAAACGGTATTTGTGCCGTAAGAACGAAATTTAAAGCTGAAAAAGGCGCAAAAATCAGACTCGTACAGCTTAATCTCCTTTCGCAAAATTTCCGCTTTATAAACGATGTCGGTGCAGAATGTGAAGATAATGCAGCCGCAGAGATATTACAGCTTTTTATCGGCGGAAATGAAACCTATACAGGCACAAAGACAACGCTTTTGGGCAGACAGAGCAATCTTGACCTCAATGTCGGCTACTATTGCAAGGACGAGCAGTTGCTTGATATGAACTATGTTGCCGAGCATATCGGCAAAAAGACCGTCAGCTCAATGAATGCCGGCGGTGTTTTGAGAGATAAAGCACATAAATTATTCCGTGGTACAATTGATTTCCAACTCGGTTCATCGGGTGCTAAGGGTGACGAGAACGAAGATGTTCTAATTTTAGGTGAAGATGTAATCAATCAGACCGTACCGCTCATTCTTTGTGCGGAAGAGGATGTTGAGGGCAACCACGGTGCGTCAATCGGCAGACCGTCTGATGATGTGCTTTTCTATCTTGCAAGCAGAGGTCTTGACGAAGAAGAGGCTTGTAACCTTATGGCTCGTGCAAAGCTTGACGCTTTATGCTCAAAAATCGGTGATGAGGAGCTTGAAACGCTTGCAAAATCCTGTCTGGAGGAGGTTACAGGCTATGCAAATGAAAAACTTTAAGGAAGATTTTCCGCTTTTGCGAGAAAATCCTGTAGCCTATCTCGACAGTGCCGCAACTGCTCAAAGACCTGAATCGGTTATAAATTCGGAAATGGAGTTCTACAAAAAATGCAATGCAAATCCTCTGCGTGGACTTTATGATTTGGGTTTCAAAGCTACAGAATGTTATGAGCAATCCCGTGAAACAGTCAGAAAGTTCATTAATGCAAGGTCGGAGCGTGAAATAATATTTACACGCAATGCAACCGAAAGCCTCAATCTTGTTGCCTACAGCTACGGAATGAATTTTCTTAAAAAAGGTGACGAAATTCTTGTCACTGTAATGGAACACCACAGCAACCAGTTGCCATGGAGAGTTGTTGCAGAAAAAACGGGCGCAGCGGTAAAGTACATTGAATGCAACCCTGACGGCACAATTACCGAAGAACAGCTGAAACAGGCTTTTTCGGAGCGTACAAGGCTTGTGGCAGTAACTCACATATCAAATGTACTCGGTTGCAAAACTCCCATAAAGCGTATAACAGAGCTTGCAAAGGAATGCGGTGCAGTTGTTGTGCTTGACGCATCACAGAGCGTTCCGCACATTCCCGTTGATGTTCAGTCGCTTGATGTGGATTTTCTTGCATTTTCCGGTCACAAACTTATGTCACCCTTCGGAATCGGTGTATTATACGGCAAAGAAAGCCTTCTTGAAAAAATGCCGCCGTTTTTAACGGGCGGTGAGATGATTGATTCCGTTACAAGGGACAAGGTTATCTATTCCGAATTACCGCATAAATTCGAGGCAGGAACGGTAAATGCGGCTGGCGCATGGGGGCTGAAAACCGCAATTGAATATATTCAAAATATTGGTTTTGATACAATTGGCGGTATTGAAGAAGAGCTTACCAAAAGAGCCTTTGACGGACTTATGAAAATTCCTCACATCAATATTCAGGGAAGCAACAATCCGAAAGAGCATTGCGGAATTATCAGCTTTACAATTGACGGAGTTCATCCGCATGATGTCAGCAGTATTCTCGACGCTGACGGTATTGCAGTCCGTGCAGGACACCATTGCGCACAGCCTTTGATGGAATTTTTAGGCATTCCGTCAACAACAAGGGCAAGCATTTATTTCTACAATACGAAAGATGACATTGATGCATTTTTGAACAGCGTGTCATCTGTCAGAAGGAGAATGGGATATGGAAAATAACAGAAGCTTTTACAATGAAATCCTGACCGATCACAATCTTCATCCAATGCACAAACATCCGCTTGATACGGCAACGGCAAGCCTTGAGGGTGTGAATCCAAGCTGCGGTGATGACATTGTGCTTAATCTTAATATCAAAGACGGTGTGATTACAGACGGTTCGTTTACAGGTGACGGCTGTGCAATTTCCCAGGCGTCAGCCGATATTATGCTTGATTTGATCATCGGCAAAACAGTTGATGAAGCCGAACATCTGAAAGATATTTTCCTTAAAATGATTCAAGGCAAAGCAACTGACGAAGAAATTGAAGAGCTTGAGGAGGGCGGAGCATTGTCTGACATTTCTCATATGCCTGCCCGTGTAAAATGTGCAGTTCTCGGTTGGCACACATTTGAAAACATTGTAAAAGAATAATTTACTGAATTTAATATTTTATAAAACACATTCGGGGAACAGATAAAATAATTTCTGTTCCCCGATTTTTATTTAAAAAATCGGGATTAATGTATTAAAATGACTAATACAAATCTTGACAAATATTGTTTTAAAATAGTATAATAAAACTGCAAAGAGGTAAAGTAAGTTTATATTTCCTATGTAAGCCCTATTGTTCGGAAGGATATTGTAAAATGATAAAAATCAGCGAAGATAAAATTAAATTTAAAAGAAAAATTTACAAACAGAAAGAAATTTATTACATTACATATAAAAAATACTGGGACGGTGGTTTTGATAATGACGCCTCGTTATCAGATAAGGCGGATTTTTACCGTGTCGCAAATTTATTCAGTGACGCAATTAAAAAGATAGTTTCCGCTTTAAACGATTATATCGTAATCGGTAATAAATTTTCGCAAAAAGAATGTCTGTTTGAAAGTTGGTCGGATAAGAAAAGCTATGATTGCTATAACAATCTCAGAAGTTATATAAAAAAGAATAAAAGCTACGCACTCAAATGTTCCGAAGATGATTTGATTATAGACTGTATCGTAGAAAATAACTTCAGGTATCTCGCTTGTATAGATTTGTATCTTCCGAACAGTAAGGTCATTTTGCAACCGACCTGCCATTCCGAACTTTTTATATACGCAGAGGACTACAATAAAATTCTGCCTGTATTGAAAGAAGTTACATATAACTCAGAACTTGTGTTGTCAAAAAATGCCTTTGATTGGAAATGAGGGAGAAGTATGAAAAAATCATTTGAATATATTATTAAGATTTCCGAAACTGAATTTTACGATAAACTCAAAAAGCATACTGCTTTTAATTGCAGTTCTTCTTCATACGATAATGGATATGAATTTTACTGTGATAACCCTAAAAATATTACTGATTTAAAAGTTACATCTACATCACTACTTTCCCGTGAGGGCATATTAGCTCCATTAATAAAAATTCAAACAAAACAGCTTGACGAAAACCTTAAAGTAAATTTGACTTTGCAATCAAACAAAATATATTACTTTTTGGCTGTTTTATTTTCTTTGGCGGGAGTATTATTTGGTTTGATTACATACTTTAGTCTTGCAAATTTGTGCCTTGCAATGATCATTTCAATTGTATTTATTTTGATTATAAATTTAGCTTTCTTTATAGTTACCAAAGGTAAATTTACAGACGCTAAAGAACGTTTTGAAAGCGTTTTTATAAGCAGCTGAAACAGTAATTTTTTCAGAGGAGGATTACTTATGAAAAAGAAATGTACTCTCGTTTTAATATCCGTATTGACAGTTGCATGCATTGTATTTGCATATTTGCTTTTCTTTTATAATCCTTCATTTAATATGGTTTACGATTCCGACACGGATTCATATTTTAACAACAGTTACCTGTCCTATAATGACGGAACGCTTGCAGCGGCAGATTACAGAAAAACTAAGGTTACGGCTTATGATTCAAAAAACAATTCAACCGTAAAATTGCCTTCAAACGGTTGTCTGATTAACGATAATTTATTCTATATTAACGGCAATAAGCTCTGCTGTCTTGATACAACAACAAACACACGAAAAATCATAGACACCGATTGCCGAAGTTTTGTTTGTAACAATGAAGTTATTGCTTACACAAAGAATGATTCCGTAATATTGAAAGACTCTGATACTCTTGAAAATATAGGGGATATTAAGTTTGATAATCAGATTTATTATATAAATATTTCAGATGGCAATCTCTATATTGCGGAGCGTATTTTTGAGGATAAAACAGATGAATACGGTTACAGCTTCAAAGTAGGAAAGCAGTATATTTTCAAAAAATATGACCTGAAATCCTGCAAATTGCTCAAAAGTAAAAATGCAAATTATGTAAACGGAATTCGCTATGTAACGGTATGCAAAGATACTTTCTATTTCTTTTGCGATGAAACCCAAACCGTAAACAATGTATGTCTTGATAAAGATGTAAATTATCCGACAATTCAGCATCCCGATGTTAAATTTATTACATCCAATAACGATTGTGTTTACTACATATCCGAGAAAACAGAATCGGCAATAATACGCAAAACGGTTGAAAGCCCCTATAACGGTATATGGAAACTCGAAGTTGGCTCTAATAAACCTGCTAAAATTGCTGGCAAATGCGACTGTGACGAACTGCTTGCAACAAAGAATTTCTTGTATTGTTACACAATTAACTACATTTTGCCTCGAGGATTGGCTAATTCATGGGTGAAAGGTTACTTAATTGATCAGCTTGCAATAAGCTGAAATTCATGAAAATACAGTAAGAAAGCATGATGATTTTTAACGGTCATTACTGCTAAAATTATTCACTCTTCCTTGTTATATATTCCAAATTTGCCGACAAAGCCGCATAATTTGTTGCATATTGGATTTTTTATAGTTATAATTAAATTGTTAAAATTATAATATCTGTTTTGATTTTAGAAGTATGATATGCTGATAAAATATCTTAATGATATTTGCTGTAATATAGACTTATCAAAATTTGGTGTTTAAGGAGAGAGTTATGAAAACCAAATTAAATTGCTATTATATTCTGAATACTCTTTTATTAATAAGCGGTATTGCTTTTGATTTCATATTGTTCTTGCATCCGTTTTTTATTTCTGTTGCAATGAAAATTGGCATTGCAACAGTATTGTGCGTTGTGGTGATTTTAGATGTATTTGTTTGCAAACAATTACTGTCTGAGGGTAGTCAAAAAATGCCGAAAACGGAGTCGGTTTTTGTATCTGTTCTTACATTTGTTTTGCTAATATCACAAAGTATTTATCTGACAATTATTACACTTATGGGTGCAAATGAAATATTAGGTACGATAAAAGCTATTCATTATGTTGTGTTAATTTCAATAATTTTGTTAGTTGCAACTCGACTGCATAATAAGTACATAACTAAAAAACACACTTTAGCTTTTGGTATTGATATTATAGCAATTGTGATGTGTCTAATCATTTGTGCCAATTGCGTTTTGTGTCTTATAAACGGGAATGATTTGTTTAGTTATATTGCAATTAATGAATATAACAAATTGAACTCTTAATGAGGTGATATTATGCCGAATTTTAAAGAATTAAAAAATAAAATCAAACACGGAGATTTTCAGTTTGTATATGACGAACTTAAAAAATCCGACTTTGAATATACACTTGAGAACATTGAAAAAGAATTTTCATCGGTTGATAACCGAGATATGTTCTGTTATCTTCTTTATGTGGTTTCAAATGAGAATACACCCAAGCATACAATTCTGTTGTGTGATTATCTAATGTATTCAGGTACATTTTTCTACAATCGTGAAACAGTAATTAGATATTTGCTCGACAATTGCCTTGTTAAAAACAGCAATGATATCACGCTGATTGAGTGGATTTTGTCAATGTATGAATACAACCCCGATTCACCGTATAATGAGAAAGAAATTGCAAATTTCAATCGCATTTACGATTCTTTAAAATGATGGTGTTAACTATGAAAAATTTTAATTACAAAAATATTAAGTCGGTAGAAAAAATTCATTTACTTTTGTTGTTATTCATTATAATGTCTACGATAATTAATTTTATTGTAAACTTGATGAGTTGTACCGAAAACATCTTTTTGACAAGTCTGTGTTTGCCGATTCAGTTTGTGTCAAGGTTTGTTGTAAGTCATAACCCTTTTGAAATTTCAGTTTCAATTGTTTTAATAGCTGTAACTTTAATTATGTTGTTTTGGCTGTTTAAAATGTATTCATCGGATAACATGAAAAAGTGGCTTGCAAGCGGTATAACGGCAATTTGGTGCTTGCTAATCGGCTCAATTATACCTATTTTGCTTGATTCCGATTTAATCGGTCAATCTGTAAATAATCTCACATATGAAGAAAAAGCAAACGAACTTCTTTTGTGCGTATGGTTCGGAATTGCTTGCTCCATTTTCTGCGGAATTCTCTTTTTTATTCAAATTTCAAAGTATGCAAAATTTATGGATAGGAAATATGACAACCCTATGAAGGCTGTTGCATATGCAGAAAAGAAAAATAAAAAGGAGTATTACCATACCTTGAAAAAGCCTTTGATTTTGCCGACTGTTTATGCAATTATTCCGCCGATTACCTGTAGTTTTCTAATATATTTTGGTGTCAAGTCTGCATTCCTCATTTGTTTTATTTATGTGTGTTTAGGTATAGGTATAGTGTATCATACGGCATACAATATTTCTGATTTTATAAAATCGGAAAATCAAAATATAAAAGTAACATCAATCCAAAATTATAAATGCAAACTAATTGTAATGCATATACTGCTGATGTTGTTGTATTGCATTTCATTGGTGATAATATTACTTTGTATTTAAAATATCGAAATCAGATAGGAAGTATACTATGGGAGATTGCCTTAAAAATTTATTTGTGCAAGATCAGCTCGCAATAAGCTGATTTGTTATCATAAACCGAATTGGTATATAGTGAACTGAAAATAATCATTAAGAAGGTGATATTATGAAAAAAGATGTTAAATTATACAATATGATTTTGCCGCCGTTTATGCTGTTCTTCTTTGTTCCCATTCTTTGGATTGTATCAGCCTTAGGGAATTTCATAATAGATTCAATAGTTCTCTTAATAATTTCAATTTTTATTTACAAGAAATTCACTTGGCAATTGTATAAGAAATCAATAATTCCCGTATTTCTGTTTGGATTTCTTTCTGATTTTTTAGGTGTGCTGTATCTAATGGCAATATCTATTGGATCAGGTGCGGAATATTACGAGGGCAACGATATCGGAAAACAAATTCTTTCGGGAATATATCTTGCAACTAACCACTCCTGTTATGACAGCGTCTACGGAGTTTTGTTTATTGTCAGCGGTATTCTGTTTAGCAGTATTTTTATTTTTGCTTTTAATTATCGTGTGTCATTTAACAATAAAGGACTTTCTAAAAAGCAGAAAATAATTGCATCCCTTACAATGGCAATAGTAACCGCACCTTACACATTTTTGTTGCCTAAAGAGCTTTTTTATCCGTAATAAAAATATATCTCGGTTTGGTACGGCAATTGCAGTATTACAAAATACATAAAATCAGCAAATCCAGACGGACAGGCTGATGAATTTTTAAAATATTATGAAGAAAATTTTTAGTGTTGTCAAAAAGATACTGAAATATATTGAAAATGATAATGAGTGTTTTTATGTTTAAAAAAGTTGTTTGTACAATAGTGAGTACTTTATGTATCCTTTTTTTATTATCCGCCTGTGATCCTTCGATTGATGATTATGAATCTTATAAAAATCTTAAAGTAGGAGAACATTTTTCGGTTAACCGTGATGGATATGCAGTCAAAATAAACGATACGCTTCTTGTTTGGCACAACCTTGCTGATGGCGAAAAGGATTGTGTTAAAGTCATTGATAAAAATATGGTTGACGCAAGCGGAATGATAGAAGGTGAGGATGTTCTGAACGGTTCAAAAGAACTTCTTGCTGATAAAATTAAGGATTGTTATTCTTCGAATGATTATGTTATAATGGAATTGTTAAACAATGATACCGTTATTATGGTCGATTGCAATAACAATTTCAAATATTCTAAATTTGATAATTTGAAAAGCACAGGAATTGATTACAGTAAATTTAATCACACATCAATCGACTGATTATTTTTTTCGGAAAGAAATTTCTTATGAATAAATACTATTACATCATAAATTTGTTTGATTCAATAGACAGATTGTTTTTAAATATCTATAGTACCCCTGCATACTTTCTGTCAAAAATCAGTTTTGTTATCATACAAAATTAGTTTTTAATAGGAGGAATAGTTTTGAATAAGTTTAAAGCTATATGTGAATCGGTGAGTTATTTTTTTATTTTTTCATTTACACCAATAATATGTGCATTAATAATTTCATTTATATATGTATGCTTTAGTAAAATAAATTTAAATCTCCCTCAAATGTCAACCTATGTTATGGAGATAATTGCTTGTTCATTAATTAT
>NZ_DBLZMS010000007.1:72380-145799 GCF_057037865.1 Ruminococcoides sp. | reverse complement strand
AAACAAGACACATTTCTATCGAAATTCATTTTAATCTCAAACCCATCCCGGAGGTGGAACAGGTCACTGCCTGACCTGTCCCGCCGGGACGGTTCTCTTAACAACACCATATAGATTTTTTGTACGCCGCCGCCCGCCATCGAGCAGAGTTTTACACCTAATTGGGGATAAAACAGCTTAACACAGGGGATTCATCAAGAGTTTTTCCTGCAATAACACTGCGTTTTTCATCTCCCAATAATGACCATATATAAATATGGGTATCTCCTTTATCATCAATTCTGTTCTGAAATTCTTGATTTGAAGTTTGTGTTACACTGAACGAATCATTTCTGATTCCTTCAAGAGGAAAAATATCAACTACATGCTCAGTATTTTTAATACTTTCTATAACATTATCGTCAAGTTTGCTTAACCAAGGGTCAACCTCAAGTGTTCTTGCACGATAATCCTCTTTATACTCATTTACAGCTTTTGTGACGGTAATTGAAAATGCCGAAATCAAGGTTATTGATATTACAAGCAATGCGGAAACAATTTTTATTCCCTTTTCATTTTTATTTATCTTGGCATTTGCTTTTGCAAGAAAATTCACATTCGTTAATTTCATTATCAAACTCCAAATATATGTTTTATGTTTTATATTGTATTTTAATTATAATTTCTGTTTCATTAATTTTCAATATAGATATAGCATTTATTACACTTTTATTACATTTTATAGCAGAACTTTGTTATTTCGGAGAATTTTGTCACAAAAAAACACAAAGTACTGTTAAAATACTTTGTGTTCTTAAATATTATTTTAAAGAATTAAAATACAATCGTTATTTCGAACCTTAAACAAGACTTAAATGTTTCTGTCAATAAAAGTATACAAAGCTTTTTAATCCCTGTCAAATTGCATAAATAAAAAGTTTATTCCTTGAAATATCGGTGAAAAGTTTGTATAATTAAAGTGACAGTATTTTTAAGGAGAATATTTATGCAAAGAGAAAATTTTAAGTCGAGAACAGGTTTTCTCCTTGTAAGTGCAGGCTGTGCGATTGGCATAGGCAATGTCTGGCGCTTTCCGTATGTTACGGGCGAAAACGGCGGCGGATTGTTCGTGCTTTTTTATCTTGCATTTCTTGTGCTTATGGGAATTCCCGTTCTGACAATGGAGCTTGCAGTCGGCAGAGCAAGCAGAAAAAGTGCCGTATTAAGCTATAAAACACTTGAAAAGCCAAAGAGCAAATGGCACATTCACGGTTGGCTGTGTATGATAGGCTGTTACCTTTTGATGATGTTTTACACGCCTGTTTCGGGTTGGATGTTAGATTACTTCTATAAATTTGCAACGGGAACATTTAAAAGCGGAATGAACTCAGAACAGGTTTCGGGAGTGTTTAACAACCTTATGGCATCGCCTGTTGAGATGATTATATGGCTTGCGATAATCGTTGTATTCGGATTTTTTGTATGCAGTCGAGGACTTCAAAAAGGCATTGAAAAGGTCAGCAAGGTTATGATGGTTGCGTTGCTTGCACTGATTATTATTCTTGCAATCAACAGTATGATGCTTTCAAATGCGGGAGAAGGCTTGAGCTTTTATCTTGTTCCCGATTTTGGAAAGGTTAAAGATGTAGGACTCGGCAAGGTAATCACCTCTGCAATGAGTCAGTCGTTTTTCACACTCGGACTCGGAATCGCATCAATGGAAATTTTCGGCAGTTATATGAACAAAGACCGCACGCTTTACGGTGAGGCTGTTCAGATTTGTGCATTGGACACTTTTGTTGCAATTGTTGCCGGACTTATCATCTTCCCTGCTTGCTTTTCATTTGGCGTTCAGCCCGACCAAGGACCTGCCCTTATTTTTGTGACGCTTCCGAATGTTTTCGTAAATATGACGGGCGGTCGGATTTGGGGTACGCTTTTCTTTCTGTTTATGACATTTGCAAGCTTTTCAACGGTTATTGCCGTATTTGAAAACCTTGTTGCTTTTCTTACCGACACATTCGGCATGAGCAGAACAAAGGCGTCAATCATCAACGGAATTATTATGTTCTTTGCGTGTCTGCCGTGTATTTTCGGATTCAACATTTGGAGCGACTTCAACATTCTCGGCAAGGGTGTGCTTGACCTTGAGGACTTCGTTGTCAGCAACCTTCTTCTTCCGATCGGCGCAATGGTTTACCTCCTGTTCTGCACAACAAAATTCGGCTGGGGCTTTGACAATTACTTTGAAGAATGTAACACGGGTAAAGGTCTTAAACTTTCAAGAGTGCTGAAGCCGTACCTTAAATACGCACTCCCCGTGCTGATTGTTATTGTGTTCGTTCAAGGCTTTATCGGGTAGGATTAGCAATCCCCTACGGCTCAAATTGTGCAAATTTGTACAATGTTACATTCCTATAAAATAACATATAAAACTAAAAACTGTACAACCATATTCGGCTGTACAGTTTTTTGTTATCTTGTGTTACCTTTTAGATGTGGATTTGTTTTTGTAACATAACCGTCAAATCAGTTGCTACACTTACGCTCGGGCATAGTATGCTTTTGATATTGCAAACTATCTGCACGAATCGGGAAAGCCGACAACCAACTCGGCTATTTACGGTTACAAGAAAGACCCGAACAACAAAAATCATTGGCTGATTGATGAGGAAGCGGCTGCAGTCGTCCGCAGAATTTTCCATTTCACAATAGAAGGCTGCGGACCTTATTACATATCCCGCACGCTGTTTGATGACAAGGTTGAAACCCCGGCTGTTTACTTTACAAAAAAGGAATTGGAATAAGGAAAAACAAAAAGGAGTTTACCCACCCGTTCAGTTGGAGCGGATATGTTGTCCGCAGTATTCTTGCAAAACAGGAATACTGCGGAGACACCGTAAATTTCCGTACGCACAAGGAATCATATAAGGACAAAAGCTCAGTGAAAAATCCGCAGGAGAACTGGCTGATATTCAATGACACGCACGAAGCAATCATTGACCGAGAAACTTGGGAGCTTGCTCAGAAACTGACAAAAACGCCGAGACGTGTTGACACCACCGGAGTGGCGAATCCGCTGACGGGTCTTGTTTATTGTGCCGATTGCGGTGCAAAGATGTATAACCACCGATTTTTCCGAGCTTACTACGCCGATGATAAATGAGTTTATCGACAAAATTTTAGTTCACGCTCCGTATTATATTGACGGAGAACGTATGCAGGAGGTTGAAATCTATCTCAATTTCATCGGCAAGTTTGAAATTCCTCAACCTCAGCTGAGCGAGGAAGAAATTAAGCGGCAGAAGCAGCTGAAACAGCCCGTCTAAAAAGCAGGGAATGCTATCAGTTGATAAAGGCGAGAAAACACAAGGTTGGCGAGCCGTTTTCACTTAGCTGCAAGGGCTGTGACAAGGTATTTGAATCCAAGCACAGCAATGCTTTGCTAAGATTGTGCAGGCTCAGTCAACAGATCACCACCAACCCTGCGTGAAAGGCTGATAATCATCAACTATCATATTCGACACACTCAAACCGGCAAGTGGAGCATAACGGATTATTCAAAGTCTGTAAAGGAAACTTTGGCGCGGTATAAAGCCGCCGTAAAGCAGATAAACGAAAAGAAAAATGAACGGAAGGGACTTCAAAATGAAAAGAAATCCACTTCCGTTTTTAATATCGCCGCACAGTGAGATTGACGGCAAACTGAATGATGAAATCAATGTGCAAGCTGCCCGTGAATATGCCCGCCGCCGTTGCAACCAAACTCAGACGAGAAATACAATGCGGCACGAACACAAGAGAAAAAACAATAGTTTACCGTTAAAAGGAAATTTAAATATTTTTTCAAGCTTGAACAAGAAACGGATTACGACACCTTGCTGTATTGCAGTTTTGCGTTAATCAGATTTTCGTCATGATTATACAACGAGGCAACTTTTCAATGTCCAAGTAATTCAGCACTAATTATGCTAAACCAACATTGTTATTTATTTGACCAATTTAAATATCTTGAATTTAATTAAATTTGACTTCTGACATTATTTTTTGAGGATATAAAGATGATACCAAATAATACGTTCTGTTTCTAATATTGGTGGAATCATAATTGAGAAATTGTTCAGAAGAGATAGGAACGGGTGCAATAAACGTTTTTTGTTCACCTTTTGAAAGTTTAATATACATTCCACAATCATTGTAATACATAACGAGCGGGTAATAAAATTGTAATGAAAAAGCACCTGATTCAATATGAAAAGCTGTTAAATCAACAGTTATTTCATCATCTGTTGTATTGGAAATTATAATTTTTATTAAGCCAAGATTCAAATCTTCACTTTTCAAATAGTCAGAATTTTCTTCCAAATATTCTGATAAATCATCATCATTCATAATGTCCATACGCTTAAGCATGTATGTATCTGTTATAGTGAATTTTGCATTTTGACAAACAAATGAATCGCCCATTTTATATACAACTTTTTCGTTTTGCGGATATTTTGAATTGATACTAAAAAACCTAATGACACCACATATACATAATACTGTTACAATAAGGAGCGTTACAATAACTTTTAAATTATTTTTCTTTCTCATAAAGACTATCTCTCCTGATGATTTTACCCTGCGCTAATTCTATAGTTTCGTCGCAAAGAGCGTTAATCTGATTTTTGTCATGACATGACAGCAACACAACTCTATCGGGAACTTTTGCGGACAAAATCATTTTTTTGACATTTTCACATGAAGCTTCATCCAACGCATTAAAAGGTTCATCTAAAACAAGTATTTGAGGGTCTTCCATCATCGCTGCTGCTATTCCAAGTTTTTGTTTCATACCAAGTGAATATTTTCGGAAACTCTTCTTTTCGTTTGGGTCAAGCCCTACCATTCTCATAGTATCCACTATTTTTTTATCGTCTATTTTCTTTTGTATTTGAGCGAGAATCTTCAAATTTTGAAAACCGGAGTACTCAGAAATGAACCCCGGATTTTCAATTAAAGCCCCAACACTATCAGGAAACGATATGTCTTTTCCTATGATTTTGTTATTTATTTTTACAAAACCACTGGTAGGTAAAATCAGTCCGCAAATTGCACGCATAAGCATAGTTTTCCCCGAACCGTTCTTACCTACAAAACCGTAAATTTTTCCTCCGGAAAGTGATAAATTTATATTTTCCAGTACAAGATTTTTTGATAACTTTTTTGTATAATTACAAATTTCTATATTCATAAATCTCTCCTACTTTAAATAATGTTTTTTCTTTTGATAATTGGCAAGCCTAAAAATAAACATATAACGATTATTAAAAAGGCAACCTCCAGTTCTGTATATATTGATATATTATTTATGGCGCAAAAATCAGTTCTTATCAACATTGAAAAGTTAAACGGCAAAAATTCGCTGCAATAAAACACAGATGTGGTCATAAGGCAGACTATCATCAAAAACGCGACAACAGGTCCAAATGTAATACTGATAATTGCATCAAATGTCATGTGACAAGTTGTAATCATCCAAGGTAACAGTACTGAGGAAATGAAAATTTCTGTCATACTTTTTCCATAAGTGCTTAGCTCCAAAAATTCTTCAGTTATTAAACTGTTTTGAGTTAATGAAAAATTACCGGAAAACAATGTAAAAGCTGTCGAAATTACAAAAAACAGTAAATAGTACAAAGTTGAAGAAACAACACACCAAACTATTTTACTCAACCACCATAAATATCGGGATTTTACCCGCAAAATAAAGGTATCGGCACTTGTCTGCAAATCGTTTGTAATGTATAATCCCACAAACAAATAAGGAAGTACATTAAAAGAAAACCACGTTATGGGAATATCTACACCCTTATTTGCCTCCGGATCAAAAGGGTCACATCCGGCAAAAACATTCATAAAAAAATCCAGAACACCGCAGTCTACAACCGAATTATAATCACTAAAATATAAGCTAATATTATGCCAATACACGAAATCAATAAATATGAACAGCAACGCAGCAAAAATAAAAAATTTACGATTATGTATGATTCCCTCTGTTATATCATGCGAAAGCAAACGAAAAAAAAGACGAACTTTCAATTTAAAAAATCCTTTCTTTTCATGAACAATAAATTTAGTACGAATACTATAATTGTCCCAAAAATCAAGAGCCAAAAGTCAATATTCCAATCACCATCAAATGAAACTGCAATACATGTTGTGACCGTCACTAAGAACGGAAATACTTTGTTTATTATACAGCCAAAAGCACATATTAATTCAGAAAAAAATATTGTAGGAATTAAAAGACATACAAAAGTTTTCATCACTACTTTTGCAAAGCCTACATTGCTTATGCATCCTTCACACAGATAATAATAGCTTTCATATGAATTCCAATTAATTACTGTTCGTGAAAAAAATCTCGACATACCAAGAACTGCGACGAGGAATAAAATGCAAAAAGCCACAGAAAAAGCAAGAACTTTCAAACTATTTCTGACAACCAATGTATTTCTAAATCTAAAGCGAATATAGGCATTTGTAAAGTTACTGTTTTTTTCGGAAAATATCGTTGAAAGTAATGCGGCGGTTGGTACAAAAAAGATAGTTGTCGTGTGACCCCCGGCGGCTTCCACAAAATCTGCCATACATATGTTGTCTGTTATATCCATCATATTTTTTTTTAAAAAAGCAAAAAAGTAAAACAATACAAAACTGCAGAGTAAACAGAAAACAACCAAATATTTAAAATATGTCATTGCAACAAAAGTTTTTCTACACGCTTTAAAAAACATCTTTTTTCGCTCCAATAAAATAATACGGAAAAAATGAAAGGCAAAAGAAAATCAAAAATAAAATTGTTACAGAAAAGGTAGTCCCACTTTCACTTGTAGTCGTGACAAGATTTCTGATACTGTAGGCATCAAATCCCAACATTTCAAGACAAAATGATGAAAAAATGTAAATGAAAAAAGGAAAAACAAAAGTCACAAATTTTCTGTTTAAAAAGAATGTAATAAACAATGACAAACTTGCTGTTACTCCCGAAAACAAAAATGTGATAAAAATATATATCGATGTATATAATAACGGTTGCACATAAAATAAATCAGCCCACTTATACGCAGGATATATGTTAGTAAATGTATAAGATGCTTCAGGAAGCATTGTCGGTAAAAATATTGAAGAAATGAGAAAACTAAGAACCATTGGAATAGCAACCACGCAACCACCACTTACGAAAACAGCTATGTATTTTGCCACAAGATAATATTTTTTCTTGGCACGAACGCACACATTTCTTGCATATCCTCTGTTTATATCATCATAAAAGGAACTTCCAAATGGCAAAGTGGCGAGAATTGGAATAGCCATATAAAAAATGTTTTGCTGAAGATAGATATTATGACTGCCAATCCAGTTTGTATATGAAATTTCAAAAAATCCCATTAAATTTTCATCATTTAAAAATTCAGAATTCAACTGCACACAGTATGGTATTCTTTCAATCGAATACCATGTTACCAATGCTAATGAAATTAGCAAAGAAATTAAAAACAGCCTGTTTTTAAAACTTCTTTTCAGTTCGAATTTAATCATTCTTTGCATTTTATCATTCTCCATTTATTATTTTTCGGATTTGATGACTTGCATAGTTCCTTCTCCTAAAGGATTGCCTGAGAGCACTGTCATCAAATAAAGTTGGTCTTTGTACTCATTAAGTTGTTTGTCCTCAGCAACATATGCTACATTAACATTCAATTTTTTACCGGGTTCAAGTTTTTCTACAAAATAATTTTTTGAAGTCTTTTTCTCACTTGAATTAAAACTTCGTGCTTCGTTATATCCACCGTCTGTACCAAAATGCAAAAGTAAGCTGTTCAATGATACCTCCACATTTTCATTTCCTTTATTCATCATTGTAATGTTAAGCACTACATATGAATATTCATTTGTAATATTTCCTTGGCTATCTTTAATTTCATCCCAGTCCTCAAATGTGTCAAATTCGGGAAGTTCTGCTTTGTTTTTTGAAATGCTTATATCATTTAATTTAACATAAATGCTTGTTCTATCGTCGTACATAGTATCGTATTCAGCACCTTCCTCAAGCAGAACACAACTTTTTGAGCCCAACGCTGAATTTTCTGTGGAAGAGATATTACTTCCATTTGCAACCTGTGTGTTTTTTGCATCAGCATTAGTGTATATATCGTTGATGTCAATAATATCGTTTTTTATCAAGTATAAGATGGAAACTATTATAGATGAAGCACAGATGATAATCAAAATAATTACGGTTGTTATTTTTTTATTCAATATATAAACACCTCTATAAGCAACTCCCTACCGCAGTCTAAAAGTCATGCTCTGCGCGCATATATAAAGTCAAAACTTCATTAAAAGGCACAGAGCATAACTTACAAAGCCACAAATATTTTATATGCTGTCAGGACTCCATGCTATGTGGTAACTCACAGCTTCCTTATTCATAATGTAGCCCAAAGTAGCATATTTATAGCCGTCTTCTTTAACATAGTTAGGCAAATAATAATATGTACCCTTTGGTAAATTTTTCATATTCTTAGTTGCCCCATTATAGCTCCATGAACCGTAATATCTGTCTACAGTTTTTACGGAGGAAGTATTCTTATTATTTGTACGCTGAACCCAAGCACTCAGAGAACCTCCTGATGTGCTCTTGTTTTCGCACCAAACAGATGTATAATCTTTCTTCTCACGCCAAATAGATCTGCACGGAGTACCTCCGTTGTTACTTCTCGCACTAATGTTGATAATTGTATCTGAAACATTACCGGCAGAGAATACTGAAAAAGTAAGAGCAGACATCAAAGAAAGAACGACCATACCCAACACAATCATCTTTTTTAGTTTCTTCATCTTTTATCTCCTGTTAATAAAAAATTAAAAGTTTTCAAGATTTGAAATATTAAAACACCGGACTCACTTCATCTCCATTATAGAATATAGTGGTTCAGTTGTCAAGACAAAAAATCTAATCATTTTATAGTGAACTGAACCACTATAGTAGAAGTGGTCTATCATAATATTTATTATCCTGTTTGATAGGTTTTGGAACAACTACAACCTGTTTACCTGTGATTGTTTCCACCACTTCAATAAAGCTATAACCTTTAACCTCAATTAGATAATTGAGAGCTGTTGTACCTCCAATCCCACGAGAAAGCCACATCCATTTTCCGTTTGAAATTTTCAAGCTATCGTGTGTTCGTGTGGTGTAATTGTTCTTATCAAGTCTTACAAGTTCGTGTGGCTCAAAGTTTTTAAGAATGGTTAGCAAGTTCATTTTCTTTGCTTCAAGCACTACTTTAGGGTCTATATATGGCACTTATTCATACCTCCATTTCTGTTATTTTATCGCAAAAAGAAAAGCCAAGAAATTTTTATTTCTTGACTTAACTCTTTTGCGTATTATTAAATTGCTTTGTTATTGCGAATATCATTGATTATCTTTGCAATGTTACAAGTTACCTGTCCTGAGCATTGGTGGATATCTTCATTAATTTTGCATTCTTCAACGATTGCAAAATCAACTTGCTTAACCAGTTCTCCTATAGATTTATTTTTCTTTGGATTAATACCAGACACCTGAGTAAACAAATTTCTTATATATCTTTGATTTCCTACCTTTTCGTTAGAAATTATCTCCTTTTCATTTGGTTTAATATATTTCTCATAAGCATCTTTATAATGCAAAAGTAAAAACAATTCAAATGCAGGATTAGATATACCAAGTATATTATTATTTTCTCCAAATGCTACAACTTCATCAAAATTCTTAACTTTTTCTTCGAAAATATCTGCATCAAAAACGATAATCATCCTATCCATTTCAGCATCAAAAGATATATCTGAGTTAAGTTTTTGCTCCTCGGCAAACTCTATAAGTCTTCTGGGGAAAGATATATTCTTATCTTGTTGAGTCTTTTCGAGAAAGCAAATATCAATATTAGGATTAATTCCCAATTCTTTTTTATAGTCAACCAGCTTTTCGAAATACCACGTTTCAGTATTTGCACCTTCACAAATAAAGAAATACTTTCTATAAGGCTCTATAGCCTCATTTGTGTCGCTCTTTCTTTGATTCCAATTATAATAACTTCTTACCGGTGCCATATATTTATTCCTCCGTCAAATCAAAATTAGAAAACACAGGAATTGCACCATAACGCCCCTCAAGATAAGCTTTGCTCAATGTTTTATCATATCTTTCTTTGAACTTATCCAACGAATAAACATTACTTGTGTTATTTCCATCTCTTTCAACAAACCATATTTCATCACGTCTAAAAAGCTTTTGCTCCATAATAGATGCTTCGTGGGTTGTAAACAACAACTGAGTTTTATGGCCTTTATGGAAATTCATAAAAAGCTCAAGAAAATGTTCTGTAAGTTTTGGATGAAGACTTCTTTCTAATTCATCAACAACATAAATAATGTCATCGTTTTTGTTAAGTAACATATCGAGTAAATCGAAAATTCTTCTTGTACCATCTGATTCTTCATCGAAATTAAAATCATAAAATGATTTTCCATGATAGAGTTTCAAAGTAGATACAATCGGTTCATCGTCATCCAAAGTAACAGTAAAAAAGCTTTTGTCAGTTCTCATGGTCATTCGTGCCGAAGAATATAATGACTTGTGAGCCATCTTGTTTCGTATGTCCTTCATAACTAAATCAAAAACCTTAGCCGGTAAAGCTTTTCTAAATTCCTCAAAATCAGTTTTTTCAACTCTAACTTTATCAATACCAATATCAAAGGTTTTTATTAATTTATTGATTAACTCTAAGGATGTTTCATCATTATAATATTGAAAGTTATCAAAAGAAGTATTAGGCTTAACGATAATTATGTTTTGTGATAACCAACTATAAACCTCCTTGAAGAAAACCAGCTTGGAGTCTTCAGAATATTTTTTGTTTCTATTCATTTCCGTAAGAAACAAAATTGATTCATTACCATCAAAATCATCAGTATATGTTTTGAATTTTGCTTCATCAATTTTGTTTAATTTTACATCTTCGCCCAAGTGTGGAAATTTTTCTTCTTCATTTCTTTCAAATAAACATTTTGCATTACCATTTTGATAAAGCTCATATAACCACTCAGATGTGATTCTTCGTTGATTTAATAAAGCCGTAAAACCATAAGCATAGAATTTATCACCAATCGTGAACTGAATTTCAAACGAGCTATTCTTATTTATATTTTCTTCCTTACATTTACAAAACCATTTTGTAGCTACCATAGGAATTGTATCATTAAGCGTACTTTTCAAAAACCAAAAAAAATCAATAAGATTAGATTTACCTGCCGCATTAGCACCATAGATTACTGCGTATTTAAGTATATTCGTACTTTTAATTTTAACCCTATGATCAGTGCCTTTTTGAATTTTTGTAGAAGAAATCATAGTCATCTCTGTTGGTTCAGAAAACGATTTAAAATTCTCAACTGTCACTTTAATAAGCATTATCAATCTCTCCTTCTTATTTAATATTGTAAAGGAGAATTACAAAAAAGTCAATATGTATCCGTTTATTTGGAGAAATTTTCTCTAAATGACCTATTTATCTCGACAAACTTAACCATAGAGCGATTGTTTTTGATGAATTTTACATTTCATCTTGTTCGCTTTCTTTTCTTGTATCTTGTTTTCGATTCACCCTCATCAGGCTCACCTGTAACAATCTCATTTTCTTTTTACAACTATCACCTCTTCTTAATTTTTACTAAAAATTGTTTTTATCACCTCACTTTGGTTATACGGTGAATATGTTATTGGTTTAGCATATATTTTTTGCATAGTGTTATTATATATCACATTATGCAAAGTTGTAAATATAATTTTGAACGTTGTTTTATTTTTGTAAAATCTGGCAATATAAAATACTTATATTTATACAAATTACCTGTTAATAGACTTTTACGACCTAAATTTGGGTATAAAAAAAGAGCCTACTGGCTCGTAACATAACTATTTATAATTCGACATACTTCTTTATGTATAATTTGTTTTGACTCATACGATGGTACACTTTTAGTGAACTACTCACCTGTTTCGGGGTGGATGTTAGATTACTTCTATAAATTTGCAACGGGAACATTTAAAAGCGGAATGAACTCAGAACAGGTTTCGGGAGTGTTTAACGACCTTATGACATCGCCTGTTGAGATGATTATATGGCTTGCGATAATCGTTGTATTCGGATTTTTTGTATGCAGTCGAGGACTTCAAAAGGGCATTGAAAAGGTCAGCAAGGTTATGATGCTTGCGTTGCTTGCGCTGATTATCATTCTTGCAATCAACAGTATGATGCTTTCAAATGCGGGAGAAGGATTGAGCTTTTATCTTGTTCCCGATTTTGGAAAGGTTAAAGATGTAGGACTCGGCAAGGTAATCACATCCGCAATGAGTCAGGCATTCTTCACACTCGGACTCGGAATCGCATCAATGGAAATTTTCGGCAGTTATATGAACAAAGACCGCACGCTTTACGGTGAGGCTGTTCAGATTTGTGCATCGGACACTTTTGTTGCAATTGTTGCCGGACTTATCATCTTCCCTGCTTGCTTCTCATTTGGCGTTCAGCCCGACCAAGGACCTGCCCTTATTTTTGTGACGCTTCCGAATGTTTTCGTAAATATGACGGGCGGTCGGATTTGGGGTACGCTTTTCTTTCTGTTTATGACATTTGCAAGCTTTTCAACGGTTATTGCCGTATTTGAAAACCTTGTTGCTTTTCTTACCGACACATTCGGCATGAGCAGAACAAAGGCGTCAATCATCAACGGAATTATTATGTTCTTTGCGTGTCTGCCGTGTATTTTCGGATTCAACATTTGGAGCGACTTCAACATTCTCGGCAAGGGTGTGCTTGACCTTGAGGACTTCGTTGTCAGCAACCTTCTTCTTCCGATCGGCGCAATGGTTTACCTCCTGTTCTGCACAACAAAATTCGGCTGGGGCTTTGACAATTACTTTGAAGAATGTAACACGGGTAAAGGTCTTAAACTTTCAAGAGTGCTGAAGCCGTACCTTAAATACGCACTCCCCGTGCTGATTGTTATTGTGTTCGTTCAAGGCTTTATCGGGTAGGATTAACAATCCCCTACGGCTCAAATTGTGCAAATTCGTACAATGTTAGGTCGGGCAAACAATAGTATATAGAACAAAAACTGTACAACCGAAAAAGGCTGTACAGTTTTTTTATTTTTGCGGTAGAACCGCATTACAGAAAGGCTTATTTAATTGAATCAATCCATTTTTGAATTTCAGACTTTGGTGTACGCAGAACCGATTCATCAAAACGGATATTCATTCCCTGCTTTACATCGGCTGTACCGCAGGCATTTGCAAAATCTTTGAATGTGTGACCAATCCAACCGCCGTTGGTTGCAAACGGATAAACCGTCTTGCCCGAAAGGTCATTTTCCTTGAGAAATGTGTGCATTGCAGGGGCAAAAGTGTACCACCAAACAGGTGTTCCGAGAATTACCTCGTCATACTTGCTAAGGTCAATATTAAGCGGTTTTATTTTGGGACAATATCCGCTGTTTACTTCATCCTGTCCTTGATTTACAACCGAGTTGTAGTCTCCGTCATACGGAACAACAGTTTCGATTCTTGCAATGTCAGCACCCGTGCTTTTCTGAATCATCTCGGCAATGCTTTTTGTGTTGCCACGATAGGAATAATAAACGATAACTTTTTTCATATTCAGAAACCACCTTTCGATTAACCGAGTTTATTATATTCTTCATCGGTTACGGGTTCACACCACTCGTTTGAACATTCTTCGCCCGGCATTTCGGTTGCGATGTGTGAGAACCAGCTGTCCTTTTTAGCACCGTGCCAATGCTTAACCTCGGCTGGAATTACGATTACCTTACCCGGTGTAAGGCTTACAGGCTCTTTGCCTTCTTCCTGATACCAACCCTCACCTGCTGTGCAGATGAGGAGCTGACCGCCGCCGCTCTTTGCGTGGTGAATGTGCCAATTGTTACGGCAACCAGGTTCAAATGTTACATTTAAAAGGTGAAGTCCGTCCTCTGGCTTTGTAAGTGGATTTAGGTATGACTCTCCGATAAAATATTTTGCATAAGCTGTGTTGGGAGTGCCTGTGCCGAATGCATTCTGCTTTTCAAATTCATACTTGTCTGCAATTTTCATAATATTATCTCCCTGTGCAATTAAATTTTTTTAATCCAATCATTAACAATGCCTTCTGCCTTATCGGCATCACTTCCGAACACGGGAAGTCCGTTTGTTACGGTTGCACCTTTGGCAGTATTTTTAATATCATTGACTGTGTTTGAAAGTCCGCTTCCCTCGTGAGTGCAGAACGGATGAATTGTTTTGCCCGTAAAATCAAATGCTTCAAGGAAAGTATAAACCGCCATAGGCATTGTTCCGCAGTAGTTTGGATAGCCGAGATAAATTTCATCGTAATCGTCAAGATTCGGCAATGAAACAAGTTCGGGTCTTGCCTTTGATTTAAGGTCTTTAACCGACTGAGCAACACATTCCTTGTAGTTTGCGGAATACGGAACTTTCTGCTCAATTTTAAACATATCGGCTCCTGTGAGGTCTGAAATCATTTTTGCAACCTTTTCGGTGTTGCCGACTTTTACATAGCGGTACTGACCGCCGAAATAATTTTCATCTGCTCGTGAATAAAATGCAATTAACTTTGCCATTGTAAATCTCCTTTGTTTCAGAATTTTTACTATTTTTCAGTTTGTTTTTTACTTTACAGGAATATATTACACCCTGAAGTTGACTTTAAGTCAAGAGGCATTTTTGATTTTTTCGTATAATTTTTAATTAACTGCATAGGTTGCTTTCCGTACAACACTCTTAGATTAAATATTCTGCTGTTACTTGTGGGCATCCGATGAACTCCTCTATTTAAAATTGCAAAAGCAATCGCTATACTTACGCTCGGGCATAGTATGTTTTTGATATTGCAAACTATCTGCACAAACGGAGAGCGACGGTACATCGCAAAAAAATACTGTACAACCGAGAAAGGCTGTACAGTATCGGAATTATTCTTTATAAGAAACTATTTCTTTTCAGTAAGAAGCTTATTGAGTTCGTACATAAAGGTGTTAATATCCTTGAACTGGCGATAAACAGACGCAAAACGGACATATGAAACCTCGTCAATATTCTTGAGCTGATCCATTGCAAGCTCACCGATTTGCTTTGAAGTGATTTCACGGTCAAGGCTTGACTGAAGCTGAGCCTCAATATCATTGACCATATTTTCAATCTGTTCAATTGAAACGGGACGCTTCTCACAGGCACGGAGAATTCCGCCTGTAAGCTTGTTGCGGTCAAAAACCTCACGGGATTTATCACGCTTAACAACAATTATCGGAACAGTTTCAATCACCTCATGTGTGGTAAAGCGTTTGCCGCATCTCAGGCACTCTCTTCTTCTGCGGATTCTTTCGCCGTCATCGGCAGAACGAGAGTCGATAACCTTGCTTTCTTCATAACTGCAATATGGACACTTCATATGAAAACCTCCGAATAATTATTCCCTAAAATAATTATAACATACCGTTTTCAAATTTCAAGTATCGAAAATTTACAATTTAATTACACTTTTATTGCATCAGAGATTGCGGTAATGCTTAACATTTCTCTTCTTTCTTTTACGCTTACCGTGAATTTTTGAAATAATAAGGTAAATGATGAGAACGAGAATGATAAGAGCGATAATCACGATAAACCAATAGGACTGGAATACTGTGCCGATGATGTTGAACACATAGAGAATTCCGCTGCGTTCAATCTTTTCGCCTGCAACAACATTAACCTCGGCAAGCTTCTGCTTTTCGCTGTTTGCATCTGCTTTGTAATAGATTGTTGCCTTGCCGACTACCGAGCCTTTGTCAAGCGGTGCGTCAACGCTTTCGGGAACATCCTGTTCAATAATTATATTCTCATCTGTGCAGTCTTTCGGAACAATTGCACTGAGGTCGGTTTCGGGATAAAGCAATGTACTGTTTTTGCCCCATGCAAGGTTAACCTTTACTTCGCAAAGCGGCTTTGACGAGGTGGCTACCGTGTTCATTTCAAGACTTGTCAACGCCCAGCGGAAAAGGTCTGCCGCATCGGTCATTGTTGCGTAGTCCTCGGTCACACCTTCCTCATACGGTGCGTGAAGGAGAATTGCCATATATGAATAGCCGTCTGCCGACGCTGTCGTTACAAGACATCTGCCTGCCTCGTTAGTCGTACCCGTTTTGATGCCCTTTGCATACATATAGTAATACTCACCGCCACGGTTGGCATCAATGAGGTAGTTGGTTGTTACAAGGGCTGTATCGTCACCGTCACAAGTGTATGTACAGGTATTTGTGATTTCTTCAAAGCGAGGAAGAGTGAGAGCATAGGTTGTGATTTTGTACATATCACGGGCGGTTGTATAGTGGTCGGGATCGTGAAGTCCGTCAGGATTTGCAAAATGAGTGTTTTCGCAACCGAGATCCTTTGCCTTTTCATTCATCAGCTTGACAAAGTTATCAACATTGCCTTCTCCGATATAATCGGCAAGAACCATTGCGGCATCATTACCCGAGGGAACCATCATGCTGTAAAGCAAATCGATTGCAGTCATACTCTTGCCGACATGATTTTCAACATTTGCAAGGGAACTGCCTGTGTTTTTGAGAACATCAAGAACCGACTGCTTAATCGGAATTTTTGTATTATCAAGATCGGCAATGTTTTCAACCGCAATTATGTAGGTCATAATCTTTGTTGTTGATGCAGGGTAACGCTTTGAGTCGGCGTCTTTTTCATACACGGTCTGACCTGAATCCATATTTACAAGAAGGATTGAGTCCGACTCGGTTTTTACATCATTAGGATAGGACGCAGCGCCTGCCGATGTGAAAGCGGAACAGATAATGATGCAAAGCATACAGAGAAGTGAAAGTGTTTTGGTTATGGTTTTTCTCATTTACTTAATTCTCCCATTTATAGTTTTTCAGTTTAAAGCATTTTGTCCGCCACGCTCAAACAGGCGGTCTACCTCTGCTTTTAACAATCGTATTTCATCGTTTCGGATATCGCCGTAACGGTCCATTATGCAGTCTGCAATTTTTTGAGAAAGTTCAAGGCTTTTTGTGTCGGCAAAATCGGCAATTGACATCTGCGGAAGTCCATGCTGTCTGTGACCGAAAAAGTCGCCGGGTCCTCTCATTTTCAAATCTTCATCGGCAATGACAAAACCGTTGTTCGTTGAACACATGACCTCAAGCCGTTCTCTTGTTGTCTTACTGCCCTTGTCGCTGATGAGAATACAATAGGACTGCGAACTGCCTCTGCCAACCCTTCCTCTCAGCTGATGGAGCTGTGAAAGTCCGAATCTTTCGGCATTTTCAATCACAATAACCGTAGCATTCGGAACATCAACGCCGACTTCTATTACCGTTGTGGCAACAAGAACGGAATACTCATTCTCGACAAACTTACGCATAACCTCGTCTTTTTCATCAAACTTCATCTGTCCGTGAACTATGCCGACTGCTATGTCAGGAAATTCCCGCAACATCAAATCTGCGGCATATTCTTCGGCTGACGCAACATCGTCAAGCTCGCCTTCTTCAACAAGGGGACAAACTATATACGCCTGTCTGCCGTGTTTTACTTCACTGCGGATAAAGTCATACACTCCGCCACGCATTGCAGAAGTTCGCAACACGGTTTTCACGGGTTTTCTTGACGGCGGAAGTTCGTCAATTATTGAAATGTCGAGGTCGCCGAAAATGATAAGTCCGAGTGTTCTCGGAATCGGGGTGGCACTCATAACAAGCAGATGCGGATTGTTGCCCTTGCCGAGAAGCTTTGCTCTTTGCGCAACGCCGAATCTGTGCTGTTCGTCGGTTACGGCAAGCGCAAGATTTTTAAACTCGGTTTTATCGGTAATGAGAGCGTGTGTTCCGATTACCATATCAATCGAACCGTCTGCAAGTGATTTTCTGATTTGTTTTTTTTCGGATTCCCTGAGTGTGCCTGTCAGCAGACCAACCTTGATATCCGTATTTTCAAAAAGCTTTTGAAATGTTTTGTAATGTTGTCGGGCAAGGATTTCAGTCGGCGCCATGAATGCGGTCTGAAATCCGTTTTTGGCAACCGTGTAGCAGACCGAGGCTGCCACAGCCGTTTTGCCCGAACCTACATCGCCCTGAACAAGTCGGTTCAGCGGAGATGATTTGTTGATTATATCGTTTATGCAGTCCGACACCGCCCGTTTTTGGGCATTTGTCATTGTGAACGGCAAAAGCGATTCAAATTCTTTTGAATAATCCTTTGTGATTTCAAGAGAGGTTACTCCTCTGCTGTGGTCACGCAGATTTCTCATTCCGAGGTTCAGCACAACAAGCTCTTCGGTAACAAGCCTTTTTCGGGCTGCTTCAAGCTGTTGGCGGTTCTTCGGAAAGTGAATGTCAAACAACGCCTGTCTGAGTGAGCAAAGGTCAAATCTTTCTCTTATGGCATCGGGCAAAGGATCCTTAATTTTTGACGGCAGCATTGAAAGTGCCTGTCGTACGGCTGATTCAACCGATTTACTCGGAAGTCCTGCCGTTTGTCTGTAAATCGGACGGATTTGTGTTCCCTTGACAGCAGGAGCAAAAGTCGGAGATACAATCTGCATTCCGTAGCTGTCGGATGAGATTTTTCCGTAGAAGAAATATTCTCCGCCCTGTCTGAGCATTGAGCTGATGTATTTATTGTTAAAAAACACAAGCTGAATTGAACCCGTTTCATCATAGACTGCGGTTTTGGAAATAATTCTTCCGCCGCTTATTCGGGTATCGTTTACAGATGTTGCGACAACAGCCTTTATGCAGACGGTTTCACCATATTCAAGCTCGTCAATATGCTTGATGTTGCTCCAATCCTCGTATGTGCGTGGATAGAAATTAATCAAATCTCCAACGCTTTTAATCCCGAGTCTTGCAAAAAGTGCGGCACGCTTTTCACCTATTCCGTTCAAATTTGTAACGGGAGTTTTATAAAGTGATGTCATACCGCACCTCCGTTATACAAAACGGGAGCATAACCGTAAAAATTATGCTCCCTGAAAAAATCCGATTTAAATGCTTATTCTACACTGAGAATAAAGTAGTAAACAGGCTGGTCGCCCTTTACAAGAGTAATATCGGTTCTTGAACCGAACTTTTCACGAAGCTCTCCGTATGCCTTTTCTGCCTCTTCCTCACTTACATCCTCACCGTAGATAAGAGTAATGAATGAAGTGTCACGGCTGACCATATCCTTTGCAAGCTTGACAAGAGCCTTAACTGTGCTCTTTTCTGTGATTGTAAGCCTGCCGTTTTCAAGAGCGATAATGTCGCCCTCTTTGATTTTTTTACCGCCAAATTCACTGCTTCTTGCGGCGAAGGTTACAAGACCTGTGCCCACAGACGCAAGTGCGTCCGTCATAAGCTGTGCGTTGCTTTCGGCAGAAATCTCGGGATCAAAGTTGAGCATTGCCGTCATACCCTGCGGAATTGTTCTTGTCGGAACAATGATGACATTTCTGTCTTTTACCATCGGGATTGTCTGCTCTGCGGCAAGAATGATGTTTTTATTGTTTGGAAGAACGAGAACATTCTTGGCAGGAGTTGCCATAATTGCCTCATAGATATCGTCTGTACTCGGGTTCATACTCTGACCGCCCGAAACAACATTGTCACAACCGAGGTCTTTAAAAAGGTCTCTAAGACCGTTACCTGCGGCAACTGCAACAAAGCCGAAATCGTTTTCAGGTTCTGCGGGAACAAACTTTTCCTTTTCAGCCTTTTTCTTTGTTGACTTGACATTCTTGTGCTGTTCCTTCATATTCTCAACCTTAACCGTGAGAAGCTGACCGAACTCAAGTCCTTTTGAAAGAGCATTGCCCGGCTGTTCCGTATGAACATGAACCTTGATAATCTCATCATCATTTACAACAACTACGCAATCACCGATTGATTCAAGATAACTGCGAAGCTCGCCGATTTCAGTTTCAATCTCGGCATTTCTGCCAACGATGAACTCTGTGCAATATGTGAATCTGATGTCATCGTCAAATTCAGCGGCGGCACTTTCAAATGTGCTGACGGTTGCAGGAGCTGTGTCATCGTCAGCTTCAATCATAATGCCGTTCTTAATTACAGAGAGCATACCCTCAAAGATTACGCAAAGACCCTTACCGCCTGCGTCAACAACGCCTGCTTTTTTAAGCACAGGCAAAAGCTGAGGAGTGATTGCAAGCGCCTCGTTAGCCTTGTCAACGATTGTCTGCCATACAGACACAACATCTCTGTCATACTTAGCGGCTTCGATACCTGCCTCATAAGCCATTCTTGCAACCGTGAGAATTGTTCCCTCTGTCGGTTTCATAACAGCCTTGTAAGCGGCGTCAACACCGATTCCGAGTGCTGCGGCAAGATTTTTGCCGTCAACTTCTTCAATGTCTTTAAGTCCCTGGGCAAAGCCACGGAAGATTAGTGAAGTGATAACACCCGAATTGCCTCTTGCTCCACGGAGCATTGCAGAGGCTGTGATACCTGCGGCATCACCTGCACAGGTACCGTCAAAATCTTCAAGCGCTGCAACAGCCGCATTGACTGTCATTGACATATTTGTACCTGTGTCTCCATCGGGTACAGGGAAAATATTAAGATCATTTATACTGTTTTTTTGGTTTGAAATATTATTCGCACCGGAAATAACAGCCTGTTTGAGAATTTGTCCGTTTATCATTTAGGCACATCCTTTTAATGTACATTTCTTAATCAACTGCATAAGCCGATTTTACACCGACAAACGCAGTTTTACAATAATTCACATTATAACATTATACATTATCAGCTTGTTTTTTGCAATAGTATAATACACTAATTATCTGCAAAAAAAGCCGACTTAATCGGGATTGTTTCATATTTTTTGACAATTGGAAACAATTTACTTTATGCTGATTTGTGTTATTCAATACGCATTGACTCGGCTGAAACGCACTTTCCGCTTTTGTCATCAACATCAAAAAGCGTACATTCCATTTTGCATTCTCCGCTTGCAAGGTCAAAACGCTGCGGAAGCTTATTTTTCAGCTTTGCAATTATAATTTCGCTCTTTACACCGAGAACGGAATGTATTGTACCCGTCATTCCCGTGTCGGTTATGTAGCCGGTTCCCTTCGGAAGGACCTGTGCGTCAGAGGTCTGAACATGGGTGTGTGTTCCAAACATTGCGGAAACTCTGCCGTCAAGGTAATAACCCATTGCCCTTTTTTCACCCGTTGCCTCTGCGTGAAAATCAACAATTATGATTTTGCTTTCAGCCTGTTTAATCATTTTATCTACACATTCAAAAGCGCAATTCAGGTTGTTATCCATATAGGAATTACCCATAATATTTATAATCGACACAATCCTTCGCCCTGTGTCAACATTAATTATACCTTTGCCGGGTGTTGAATTTTCGGGAAAATTGGCTGGTCTGACAATGAAGGGATTTGAGTCAAGGCAGTCATAGACTTCTTTTCTGCGGAAAGAATGGTTGCCGAGTGTAATTGCATCAACTCCGCTGTCAAAAAGATGCTTAGCAGACACGGGAGTCAGTCCGTTGCCGTCAGCGGAATTTTCACCGTTGCAGATTACAAAATCAACGCCTTTCACCTTTTTGAGCGTGGGAAGATTGTTGCGAAGAAATTCACAACCGATACTGCCTACAACATCACCTATACATAAAATTCTCATAGCTATCCCTCCGTTTGTGTCCGATTGCAAAATTTCAGTCGTTCAAAGCAAAACATACAAATTGATTATAACACAACTTTTCTATTCTGTCACATCAAAATCAACCTGATCTGCAATATTTTCGTTAAAAATATAATCTGTTGTCACCCTGTAGCTACCTTTATTTTCTTTAACGGAAATTTGTTTTGAAATAACCTTGCTTTTATTCTTTGTAAAAATCTCATAGAGAATACAATCAGCCTTTGCAATCTCCTCAGCCCTGTTTTTACTTACAAAGTTTTCGGTTGTTACAAGTTCACGGTCGGTTCTGATTTTAAGTCCTACCGGCAGAACAACATCATTTATAAACAGATTTTCTCCGTGAACTGTGCTTACAAAATTGTCGTAGTTTTCAAAGGCAAGGTTACAGGGAAAATCAAGCCATAAAAATCTGAAATTTTTTCTGTCAACATAATTTTCACCAGCGTAACTGTAGGTTACTTTTTTCGGAATTGAAAGCGTTTGCTGTTCGGTAATGTCGGCATAAACCTTTGCGTTTGCTCTTAAGTAACGCATATCGCCCTGCTTGGTTTCGTCAAGCCCGCTGACAAGAATCTGACCGTTCACAACTCCGCTGCCCTTTGTAACAACAGGTCTGCCGTTATATGCCTGAATCCGTGTTATGACTCCGTCCTTAACGGCTTTTACATTGCAAGGATTTTTTGAGGTGTCAAGCTTAGGCTTTTTGTAGGTTTCCTTAACTTCAACCGTGACAAGACTGCCCGTTATGTTTATGCTCATCCAGCGGATATCGTCGCATTTCAGCTGAATATTGCGTTCTATCTGATCTGTATCGAGATTGTTTTTCCACACACCGACAGAAATCCCGTTATCACCAAGTAACGATTCAAGATATGTATTGCTGATTTCCTCTGTACCCGAAATTTTTACCGACCAGATAAAATTTGAAAGAAAAATACAGAGAATAATTCCGCATACCGCACCTGCAAAAAGTCCTGTTCTCTTCTTATAGCGGTTAATAATAAACGGCAGTCCGTGTTTGGCTGTTATTCTTGTTTTAACCCTTGATTTGCGTGCAAGGATTCTGATTTTTTTGTAGTCGGAAAGGTACATTGAGGCTGATATTGCGTTCTTTTTCGGAACGGGATTCCAGAGATTCACACCGTTTTTTGCGGTTATGTTCATAAATCTTTCGGGAAATTTTCCGCTTGCGGTAAAGTCCACACTTCCTCTGAGAAAGCGTATTATTTTAAGGAGCATAGTTTCACCTCACGAAAGAAAGTTGATATCGGTTACAAAGCCTTCAATTTCAACGCAGGAGCTTGAAATGCACTTCAATGTCATTCCTCTCCCGCAAAATGAAATTACGGTTTTGCAGGTATTAATTTTTATGCTTTCGCTGTCATAGAGCAAAATCCCCGTTGAACCCTCAACGGTTATTCTGCGGTTTCCGAGCATCTCTATATACGGCATTGTTCCCATATCAAACATCGGAGAAGGCAATCTTTCGTTTTTATCGGCAATTCGTTTCTTCTTTGGCAAAAAAATCTCCCCTGTTTTCGTTTCTCATTTATTTTTATGCAACTGCCGTCATATATATTAATTGGTGATTAATATGTTCCTGAGTAAAAGTGCCGTAAAGGCGGTGAATATTTTTAAATCAATCGGAATTTTTCTTTTATGCATTACGGCTCTTTTGTTTTCAAAAGAATGTTCAAAGGGTGCTGAAAACGGCATAGGCTTGTGCCTTTCAACGCTTGTACCGTCACTTTTCCCTTTCATGGTGCTTGCCTCATATATTACAGATAGCGGTCTTGCAGAAAAAATCGGCAGACATCTTTCATGGCTGACAAAACCGCTTTTCGGACTTGACGGCTGCTTTGCATCGGCAATAATTCTCTCGCTTGTCGGAGGTTATCCCGTTGGTGCAAAGACGGTAAATTCACTTTATAAAAAAGGTGCGGCAAGTGAAAGTGAGTGTAAACGGGCAGGTCTGTTTTTGGTGTGTTCGGGACCGGGGTTTCTTGTGAATTTTATCGGTGTACAGCTTTATTCAAGCATTGAAGTCGGGTTTATTATATTTGCCGCCCAATGCATCTCGGTTTTTATACTTGGATTTGCTTTAAAATTCGTTTGCAGAAACAAACTTGATGATAATTCCAATTCGGAAATATTAATAAGCACTCCGCAAAAAGGTGACGCACTTGTAAAGTCTGTTCTTGACGGTGCAAGAGGAATGTTTGCAATCTGTGCATTTGTGGTGCTGTTTTCGGCATTTACTGAGATTTTCTGCTCACACATTACGGATGAAAATATTCAAAAACCGTTTTTGATACTCACGGAAGTTTGCAATGCGGTTACTGCGGTATCGAAAGATTTGCCGATTGAGGTTGTTGCATTTTCGGCAGGATTCAGCGGACTTTGCGTACATTTTCAGATTTTCTCGGCACTTGGAAATATTAAGGTTAATAAAATGTTATTTTTCTTTTGCAGAATTTTGCAAGGATTTATCACCGCATTGCTTACGCATTTAGGAATAAAACTTTTCTCCGTCACAACCGATGTTTTTTCAACATCAACGGTTGAAAATTTCAGTTTTTTCGGAGGAACTGTCCTTTCGGGAGCGGCTTTGCTTTTTACCGCTTTATGCTTTTTATATTCACTCAAAAATTACAAACAAAATTGACGGAGGTTACTTTATGTGCGGAATAGCAGGATGGATTGACCACTCACAGGATATGAGCGAAAGAATCGATTTGCTCAACAGAATGTCTGAAACGCTTGACAGGCGAGGTCCTGACGAAAACGGTTTGTACATTAACCGAGGGGCGGCGCTTATGCACAGGCGGCTTGTTGTAATTGACCGTGAAAATGGCAAACAACCGATGTCTGTTCGTCACAAGGACACGACCTATGTCATTGTCTATAACGGCGAACTCTACAACACAGCCGAGCTTCGTGAGGAGCTGAAAGCATCGGGTTTTCATTTCAGAGGTCACAGCGACACGGAGGTTGTGCTGAAATCGTACATTAAATACGGTGCGGACTGCTGCAAAAAGCTGAACGGAATTTTTGCCTTTGCAATCTACAACACAAGCGACAAATCTCTGTTTTTGTGCAGGGACAGAATCGGCGTTAAGCCGCTGTTTTACTATGAATACAACGGTGGCTTGCTGTTTGCGTCAGAAATAAAAGCATTGCTTGCAAGCAAGATTGTAAAGCCTCAAATTGACGAACAGGGACTCAATGAAATTTTCTTTTTAGGACCTGCAAGAACGCCTTCGTTCGGAGTTTTCAAGGGAGTATTTGAGCTTAATCCGGGCGAATGTGCAATGTATAGGCACTCAAAGCTTCGCCGAAAAAAATACTACACCGTTGAGGCAAAAGAGCATACAGACAATGAAGTAACTACCATTGAAAAGACGAGATATCTGCTGACTGATGCAATTCAGCGACAGCTTGTGAGTGATGTTCCGCTGTGCTTTTTCCTTTCAGGAGGGCTTGACAGCAGTATAATTGTCAAGACCGCATCAATGTACAACAAGGAACACAAACTCGGCAAAATCAACACCTACTCGGTTGAATACCGTGACAACGAAAAATATTTTCAAAAGAGCAATTTTCAGCCTACTCCCGACTACGAATTTATTTCGATGATGTCAAAAAATGCCGACACAAAGCACAGGGAAATTGTCCTTGACAACACGCTTGTGTGCGACGCACTTTATGAAAGTGTTCAGGCAAGGGATTTGCCGGGGTATGTTGATGTTGACTCGTCACTTTTGCTCTTCTGCAAAGAAATCAAGCAAAACTACACCGTTGCACTTTCGGGAGAATGTGCCGATGAACTTTTCGGCGGATATCCGTGGTATCACAACCATGAAATACTTTTTGAGGATTGTTTTCCGTGGTCAAAAAGTCAGGATATTCGCAGGAGCATTCTCAAGGACGGTGTGCTGAAAAACGGCGAGGAGTATGTCAGACAAAGGTATCTTGACACAATAAGCCTTGCCCCAAAGCTTAAAAGCGACACCGACCTTGACAGGCGAATGCGAGAGATGTTCTACCTGAATTTTTACTGGTTTATGCAATGTCTGCTTGAGCGAAAAGACAGATGCTCAATGTTCAGCGGACTTGAGGTAAGAGTGCCGTTCTGCGATTACAGACTTGTTGAATATGCGTACAATATGCCGTGGGAATTAAAGGCATGGGGCAACCGTGAAAAGGGAATTGTGCGAAAGGCTTTTGAGGATATTCTGCCCGAAGAAATTTGCTGGCGAAAGAAAAGCCCGTACCCGAAAACGCACAATCCGATTTACTTCAATGAGTGTGTAAAAAGGGTTAGAAAAATTCTTAAAAAGCGTTCAATTCTAAACGAACTGCTTAACCGAAAAGGAATTGAAGATATCATTGAAAATCCCGATAAAATCACAAATCCGTGGTACGGTCAGCTGATGAAAGCACCGCAGATTCTTGCGTATATAATCGAACTTGACTACTGGTTTGATAAATATAATGTTGAAATAGTGTAACGGTTATGTTAAAATCGGAGTGTAAAAAGCATTGGGAGATGTAGAAAATTAACCGTGAACAATATATTAAACTGACCGATTTCTTCAAGAATAACAAATCCGCAAAAAATGTGTTGAAATTCGTATATAAAATTTTTCCGCTGACAGTATTTGCAAGCTATCCGATTTTGCTTGTATATACATTTTTATGGCAAAAAGATTTGTTTTTAAAGTCGCTGACTGTGCCTGCGGGGGTGTTTTTGGGAATAACACTTCTGCGAATTATCATAAAAGAAGAACGCCCGTATGTGCGGTACGGAGTTGCGCCTGTTTTTGCAAAGAACAGCAAGCCCGACAGTATGCCGAGCCGCCACACCGCAAGTGCATTCATCATTGCAATGGCAATTTTGCGGTTCAATGTGTGGGCAGGAATTGCATACCTCTTCATTGCGGTTATAATTTCCGTGTCAAGAGTGTGTGCAGGAGTGCATTATGTGCGTGATGTCATAGTCGGTGCAGCAATAGCAATCCTCTGCGGAATTGTATTTTTGTTTTTGGTATTTTAATATAAAATTGTGCAGACAGTAACAATGTTACGCTCAATCATAATTTTCAATTTAAAAAGCCACAGCAGAAAGTAAAAAATCTGCCGTGGCTTTTTGTTGAGTGAAAATATTTATGAATTTTTTAAATTTTATACGGGTATTTTTACAATAATTTTCTGAATGTATGTAGCATCTCTAACATCAATCACTCCGTCACCGTTGCAATCAGCAAGCAACTTTTGGTCATCAGTAAGCGTTGCTATACCCACAACATACTTTTGCAATAATGTTGCGTCAGTAACTGATACCAAACCATCTAAATCTACATCACAAGCTAATCCATCATATTCACAAATAAAGCCATTAGAAACCCCTGATGTTGAAGCGTTAGTTGTATCATTCCACTGAGCAAGATAATTTTCATTATTAAATACGGATAGATATCGTTCTATATTTGCAACATTATTTGGTTCACCAATTGCCCAATTTGTATAGCTCATTGATTCTCCAGTTACCCACTTCCATTCATTTATATTTTCAAGATTTGTAGCACCTACATTGTAAAATGTCCTCTTACCATAGCGAATTAAACTTTCTATAACCTTTTGTTCTTCAGATGATGTAATTGTAGCTAAATGACCACCTTTATTTTCGCACACCAATTTTGCTGTTTCCCAAGATGTTGGTTTATCATACAATTCGTATATGTGTCCTTTTGAAACAACAGTTTTTATAGGTGAATAACTACTAACATTTGTAGTAAATGTTATTGATTTACACTCATGATAATCTTGAATTGCGTTATAAGTCTGTAAAACAGCTGTAAATGTGCCTTCTCCTAACTCTATATTATAACTATTTTCCTGTACATTCCATATATTAATAGGAGCTTCACCATTCCACACACTATTACCATTATATATTTTTAAATTATAATTAGATGTGCATTTTGGAGTATCCCACGAAAAGGTAATTGAGCCATTATTGTCAGAATAATTCAATGTAGTTTCAGCAAGCTCATCAAAATTTCTTTTATTTATTGAAAAAATTTCTGCATCAGAATTATCTTTTGTACCACAAACAAGATTAACCCCTTGATAAAAATTCCAAGCGTTCATTTCCATTACACAGTCAGAACATTTTGGTTTCAATTGATAACCATTTCCGCACTTATATATATACCAACGCTGGGCATCAGTATCATTATTTTCATATACGCCTATATTAGCACCATCATCACTGCTTCCATTTTCCACATCAAGGCATTTATCATTCTTAGCTGACACAATTTTATAACTACCATCGTATTGTCTATAAAATTTCCAATATTGATTATCTCTATATGTTTCCCAACAAATATCAACATTGTTATTATCCTCAACTGTTAAGTGATTCCATGAAGCAATATGTGTTATTGACGCATAAAAATCCGTACCTAAATCAACAGTCGTAATATCGGAGTCAAGTTGAGGACTTGATAATAGATAAGAAAAGCTATATTTATTAAACATCTTGCCATATTTACTAATCGTATTATCCCACTTTATACCACAATATCTAACATAAGATGAACCGCTGTAATTACCGTTACCATTGCAATCTACAAAAGTAATAGTATCACCTGAAACATTTGTAACAAAAACAGTGTGTCCACTGCCGCTTGTATTTCCGTATTGAAGTATGTCACCTTTTTTCACATTATCAATGCTATACACTCTTGACCAAGAAGATGGATATGAGCCAAAAACATTATATCCAATAAGTCTTGCAAAGCCATAGCATTCAGTACCACCATCAAAACTCTGATTAGCCCAAGTACTATAATTCGGGTACTGTGAACGCAAACTATTTATCTTGCTATCAAATTCTGACTGCGTAATTGCACCTACAGAAAAAGTCGCAGAAAAAACAAACAGCAAAACCACAATATTAATTGATAACATAACAGAAATTATCTTTTTCATCTCTATTCCCCCTAATTATTTATTTGTACAATATACGCATAATTATTGTTTGGGTGTGCATATTATTGTATATTTGTATTATAGTCATATTTATAACTATTGTCAAGTGCAAAATCTTATATTACCTTTAAATACAGGTGATTTAATGATAAAATACACTCCCTTTTGGGAAACTTTGGAGAAAAGTAATGAGAGCACCTACACTCTTATCAACAAGCACAACATCAGCAGTGCGACAATTGACAGACTGAGGAAAAATCAGGGGATCAGCACAACTAAGATTGATGATTTGTGCAAGATTTTCAAATGCAGGGTTGAAGATATAATCGTGTTTGAAGATGATGAGAATAACGAAAACAGCAATAGCAACAAATAATTTAAGCCACGGAAATTTTGCCGTGGCTTTTATATTATATTTTTTAGGGAATTTTAGCATTAATATTGCAAAGCAATTGTCAAACAGTAGCGGCGAACCGTGTTCGCCATTTGTTTTGGGTGTAAACACAAAACAAGCGATTTTTTATTTTAATTATCGTTGTTACGGTTTGTCAATCATTTTGGCACATTTATAGAATTATATTTATCGGATATTCTGTTAAATTACTTGCGGGCGTCCGATGAACGCCCCTACGGCATAGATTGTGCAAGAGGTAACATATTACATTCAATCATAATTTTCAATTTAAAAAGCCACAGTAGATTTTAACTTTCTACTGTGGCTTTTTGTTGGTTGTTAAGTTGTGTAATATCTGTTTATGTAACAACGATATTATTTTTTGTCGTCTGTTTTTTCTGTAAGGTCGATGATATCGCCTGTGCAATGGGGACATTTTGTGGCTTTGATATCAATATCACTGAAACAGAACGGACACTTTTTTGTTGTGGGAGCTTCTTCGGGTTCAGTTTTTTTGCCGAGTGACATAACCTTGTTGACAAGCTTTACGATAAGGAAGATTACGAAAGCCATAATCAGGAAGTTGATTACCGCTGTGATAAACTTACCGTACATAATTGTTGCGCCGTTGATTGTAACCTGAAACTGATCAAAGTTGACACCGCCGAAGATACCGAGAATCGGCGAAATGATGTCGCTTGTGAGAGAAGTTACGATTGCCTGAAAAGCCGCACCGATGATAACGCCGACTGCGAGATCAAGCACATTTCCACGCATTATGAATTCCTTAAACTCCGAAAAAAACTTTTTCATTTTGCCCTAATCCCCTTATTTAATTTTCAAAATCAGCCAAGAATTGCCTTATGGTAAACCTTTTTACCCTTTTTGATTACAACATAGCCTTTTTCAAAATCAGACTTTGCAACCTTTGCGTAAACATCTGTTACCTTTTCATCGTCAACAGAAACACCGCCCTGCTGAATAAGTCTTCTGCCCTCACCGTTTGAAGGGATAAGTCCGCACTTCTTCATGAGGTCAAGAATCCCGATTTCGCCGTCTGCAAAATCAGCCTCTGTAAGAGTTGTTGAAGGCATATTGTCAGTATTTGTCTTGTTGGCAAAGATTGCTCTTGCGGCCTCCTGAGCCTTGTCAGCCTCCTCTTTGCCGTGAACAAGCTCTGTAAGCTCATGAGCAAGAATTTCTTTTGCCTTGTTGATTTCACTGCCCTCAAGCTTTGCAAGCTCATCAATTTCTTCAAGCGAAAGGAATGTGAGCATTTTAAGGCACTTGATTACATCGCCGTCATCAACATTTCTCCAATACTGGTAGAAATCGTAGGGGCTTGTCTTTTCGGCTGAAAGCCATACTGCACCCGACTGGGTTTTACCCATTTTCTTACCCTCTGAGTTGAGGAGAAGATTGATTGTCATTGCATATGCGTTCTTGCCGAGCTTTCTTCTGATAAGCTCTGTACCGCCGAGCATATTGCTCCACTGGTCGTCACCGCCGAACTGCATATTACAGCCGTACTTCTGATAGAGGGCATAGAAGTCGTATGACTGCATAATCATATAGTTAAATTCAAGGAAGCTGAGTCCCTTTTCCATTCTCTGCTTGTAGCATTCTGCACGAAGCATATTATTAACGCTGAAACAAGCGCCTACATCACGGAGAAGCTCAACATAGTTAAGATCAAGAAGCCAGTCTGCGTTATTTACAAGAAGAGCCTTGCCCTCAGAAAAGTCGATAAAACGGCTCATCTGCTTTTTGAAGCAATCAACATTGTGCTGAATTGTTTCCTTTGTCATCATCTGACGCATATCTGTTCTGCCTGACGGATCACCGATCATACCTGTGCCGCCGCCTACGAGTGCAATTGGCTTGTTGCCTGCCATCTGAAGTCTTTTCATAAGGCAAAGAGCCATAAAGTGACCTACATGGAGGCTGTCGGCTGTCGGGTCAAAGCCGATATAGAATGTGGCTTTACCGCTGTTTACAAGCTCTCTGATTTCTTCTTCGTCCGTAACCTGAGCGATAAGTCCTCTGGCTACGAGTTCTTCATATACTCCCATATTTAAAAATTCCTTTCGATTTTTGTCAGTTAAACAATAATATTATAACATTATTTAATTTATAGTCAACCTTTCAGGCATGAGTTTTGGTGCAAATCTCACCGTTTTCGACTGTTATCATAACGGTTTTATCGCTGTCTGTCCGATAAACATTTTTGCACACGCTGTTAAGCAAGGCTGTTATATAGTAATCGGGAAGTGCCGTATCGTCAGCCGAAACGCTTATTACAGCGGTTTCGGGGCTTGCATTTGCAAGAAAATCTTCACTTGAAGAATACTTACTGCCGTGGTGTGCAACCTTGAGAACATCGCATTTTAATTCTTTGTCGGAATTAACCATTGATTCTTCCCTTTTTGACGAAATGTCGCCTGTAAAGAGAAATCGCTTTTCGTCATATTCAAGCATTGTTACAAGCGAATTATCGTTTGTGTTGCCGAAGTCCTTTTCGGGTTGATAAAATTTAAAGGTCATATTTCCGATTTCAACGGGTTTGTCTGAAACCGGAATTACGGTTTTTATATTATTTTCTTTTATAGAATTAACAAGTTTTTCGTATTCGGGTATATTGTGGCTGTCGGAATATTTTCCGAAATAAACAACATCCGTACCGAATTCATCTATGATATCGGGCAGCGAACCGATGTGGTCGCTGTCGGGGTGTGACACGATTACGGCATCAAGATGAGTTACCGAACTGCGTTTGAGATAGGCAGTAATTTTATCGGTCACAAGATTTGTTCCTCCGTCAATCAGCACGCTTTTATCTCCGCATTTAATCAGCGTACAATCAGCCGAACCGACATTGATAAACGAAACAGAAAAATCGGACTCCATATCGGCTGAAATCCCAAAAAATGTATAGACATCGTTCCAATCGGGAATTCCGAGAGGTTTTCCGAATAAAACAAGCAGTACACAGGCAATGAAAAGTACGCATACCGATATTTTCAGTATGAAAAAGATTTTATTTCTTTTTGTTTTTTCGTCTGTACTTTGCGAACTTATCTTTGCCGTTTTTGCCTCTTCCCTTCTGATTCTGCGAATTGCGGTTGTTGTTCTGTTTTGAATAACCGCCCTGCGTTTGTCCAGCCATCGGAGTTACAAGACATTTTTTATCGTTACCGATTAAATCCCGTCTGCCGGCTTTGATGAGTGCTTTGATTACAAGCGGTTTGTTTTCGGGAATGAAATACTGCAGCAACGCCCTTTGCATTGCCTTTTCATTTTCAGACTTCGGAACATAAACCTCTTTGAGAGTGTACGGATCAAGCTCCGTATAGAACATACTCGTTGAAATTGTACCCGGAGTCGGATAGAAGTCCTGAACCTGTTTTGGGTGAATGTTTTCATGCTTGCAGAAAAGTGCAAGTTCTACGGCATCCGAAAGTGTTGAACCGGGGTGTGAGCTCATCAGATACGGCACTACATACTGGTCTTTATTTTCCTTGCCCGTAAAATCGTAGAACATCTTACAAAAACGCTTGTAGCTTTCAATATGCGGCTTGCCCATTTTGTCAAGAACCGCCGCCGAACAATGCTCAGGGGCAACTCTCAGCTGACCGCTGATGTGATACTTTACAAGTTCACGGAAAAATTCGTCATTTTCATCTTCAATAAGATAATCAAAACGGATTCCGCTGCGGATAAACACCTTTTTAATCCCCTTGAGATTTCTCAGCTTTCGCAGAATATCAAGATATTCCGTGTGTGACACCTGCATATTCGGGCAAGGTGTCGGTGCAAGACATCTTCTGTTTTTACAAAGTCCAAGCTTTTTCTGCTTTTCACATGACGGAAGTCTGAAGTTTGCGGTAGGTCCTCCGACATCGCTTATGTAGCCCTTGAATCGTGGATTATCAAGAAAACTTTCAGCCTCCTCAATAATACTCTTTTCACTTCTGACGGTTACCGCTCTGCCCTGATGAAAAGCGAGTGAGCAGAAATTACAAGCACCGAAACAACCACGGTTGTGTGTGATTGAAAACAATACTTCGTTGATACCGGGTACGCCGCCGAGACTTTCATAACACTTTGGATACCAACGCTCATACGGCAGAGAATAGACATAATCAAGCTGTTTTGTGTCAAGCGGCTGCATCGGAGGATTCTGCACAAGAATATACTTTCCGTGCCTTTGAATGAGGGTTTTGCCCCTTACCGCATCAGCCTCCTCAAGCTCCCTGCGTGATGCAATTGCATAGTCACGCTTGTCCTCTTTTACACGCTCGTAGCTTGGAAGTTCGACAACCGACTTTGGCACATAATCGTCTGTACGAATTTTATAGCAAACACCTCTGATGTCGTAAAGCGATTCAACAGGATAGCCCTCGGAAAGTCTTTTTGCAATTTCAATTGTCTGCAGCTCGCCCATTCCGTACACAAGCAAATCTGCCTTGCTGTCGAAAATAATTGAGGGCATTACCTCGTTTTTCCAATAATCATAATGAGCAAATCTTCTGAGTGATGCCTCAAGACCTCCGATTATAATGGGAGAATCAGGATATAATTTTCTGATTATGTTGCAGTAAACTGTGACGGCTCTGTCGGGACGCCTGCCGTTTTTACCGCCTGCCGTATAGGCATCATCATGTCTTTTACGCTTTGCAACCGTGTAGTGGGCAACCATACTGTCAATGTTGCCTGCTGACACCATAAAACCGAGCCTTGGTTTTCCGAACTGTGTAAAATCATCATCATTTTTCCAATTAGGTTGTGCAAGGAATGCTGTCTTGTAACCGCAATCCTCAAGAACTCTCGTGATTATTGCCGCACCGAATGACGGATGGTCAACATAGCTGTCACCGCAAACATATACAAAATCGACTTCGTTCCAACCTCGATCACGCATTTCTTTTGCGTTCATCGGTAAAAAAGCCATATTGAACCCTCCTTTATTTTTAATCGGCTCTGTTTTCAAGTGCATTTCTGCGTTCAAGCCATTCGTTGTAGGTCATGAGAACATCTCTCGGTTTTGAACCCTGATGAGGGCCTACAACTCCCATTTGTTCCATATCGTCAATCATTCTGCCTGCTCTTGCGTAGCCGACCTTGAGTCTTCTCTGCAAGAGTGAGGTTGATGCCTGTCCTGCTTCAATTACGCACTTGATTGCCTCTTCCATTTTGCTGTCAATATCAAGACCTTCGTCAGATGATGAATCTGAATCACCCGATTTTTTGCCCTGAGCAATTTCTTCTGCAGCAATTCTTTTAATTTTTTCTTCGATTTCAGAATTATACTGAGCAGAATATGCTTTCTTTATGTAGTGGGTTACACCCTCGATTTCTTCATCGGAAGCATAGCAACCCTGAACACGAATAGGCTTTGGAGCACCTACAGGCAAAAACAGCATATCTCCTCGGCCGATGAGCTTTTCACCGCCGCCTGTATCAAGAATTGTACGGGAGTCTGTGTTTGAACTTACCTTGAGTGAAATACGGCTCGGTACATTCGCCTTGATAAGACCTGTGATTACATTAACGGTAGGTCTTTGGGTTGCAAGGATAAGGTGCATACCTGCGGCACGAGCCATCTGAGCAAGTCGGCAGATTGAGTCCTCAACCTCGCTCGGAGCCGCCATCATCAAATCGGCAAGCTCGTCAATAGCAATTACGACACGGCTCATTTTTTCTTTGGCAACGGGAAGTCCGTTCACTTCAAGAACAGGCTGAACCTCTTCTCCCTCTTCATTAACAACAGGTGGATTTTTCTCCATATAATTCATATTTTTTTCGATAAGAGAATTATATGAATCAATATCCTTACAATCGTATTCGGAGAAAATTTTATATCTCTGGAGCATTTCGTTTACTGCCCAAGCAAGTGCACCTGCCGCCTTTTTGGCATCGGATACTACGGGAATGAGCAAATGCGGAATACCCTTATATTTTGAAAATTCAACCATTTTCGGGTCAATAAGCAACAGCTTTACTTCATCGGGAGTTGCCTTGTAGAGAATACTCATAAGAATTGAGTTTACGCACACGGATTTACCTGAACCCGTAGTACCTGCAATGAGCAAGTGCGGCATTTTTGCAAGATCGGTAACAACAATTTCACCCGAGATATCTCTTCCGAGAACGGTTGTGAGCTTGCTCTTGCTGTTTCTGAACTTGTCCGAATCAATCAATTCACGCATTGTTACCATGCTTACAACCTTGTTCGGAACTTCAATTCCGACTGCCGCCTTACCCGGAATAGGCGCTTCAATACGAACACCGTTTGCGGCAAGGCTGAGTGCGATATCATCAGAGAGATTTGTAATTTTGCTGATTTTAACACCGGGGGCAGGCTGTAACTCATAGCGTGTTACGGACGGACCTCGGCAGATGTTTACAATGCTTGCCTTTACGCCAAAGCTTGTGAGGGTATCAATAAGCTTTTTGGCATTATTCTGCATTTCTTCCATTGCATCGCTGTCATCGGAATTTAGCTTTGGTTTGAGCAACTGAATCGGTGGGAACTGATACTTCTTTTCTTCTTTTTGAGAATTATCGGAGCGAACAGCTCTGTCAAGCTGTTCCGCAATTTCGTCGCCGGCCTCCTCACTGTTGTCTTTTTTGCTTTTGAGAAGTGCTTTTTTGACGATGTTCTCAGTTTCGGCATCAGGCTTGACCTCTGTCTGTTCAGCCTTAGGAGCTGACTTTTCGTTTGAGATATCCTCTGCAATTGCAGAAACCGTATTGTTGGCACTTTTGCCCATAGGCTTGCTTGCACGATTGATTATGTTGATGAGATCCTGCGACAGATCCTTGTCTGCGGCATTTTCTTCCTTTGAATCGGCAATATCCGTGTCAATTCCGTTTACTGCCGACTTTGCTTTCTTGACCTTTGTCTTTTTGTCATCAAGCGGAATGTCAATAAAACTTCCCGAGGACTTTCTGTTTTCACCTTCAAGCGCAATGTCGATATCGCCTCTTTCGGCAAGCTTTCTCTCACGGTTTTCTTCTCTGCGTTCTCTGCGAACTCTTGCCCTTTCCTCACCTGCTTCACGGATATGTACGGCTGTCCTTGACGCCGCCGCTGTCATATCTTTAATGGAAATGTTCGCAACAATAAGGATAAGTGCGGCTGTTACAACAAAGCTTGTAAAAAGTGCGGCTGTACTGCCGAACAGGACAACAAGCGGATAGCCGAGCAGTCCGCCGATTATTCCGCAATCGAAAGTCATATACCTTGAGGTGTCGGAGGCATCCTTGAACAGATTGCCAAGACACGCAAAAAAGTTCATATCAGAATATTTTGCACCGCTGCCTGCGTAAATCAACGCACCGATAAACAGAATTATGACGACACAAAGGAAAAGCTTCAGCTTATAGCGTGCAACCTGTTTCTCCTTTTCGGTCATAACACACAAATAAAAAAGTGTTACGGGAACAAGAAAAATTCCGAATCCGAGAACTCCGAAAAAGAAACTGCGTATCATTGTCCAGACATTTGAACCTTTTATGAAAATTATGCAGACAAAAACAGCCGCAACGGCGGCATAGAGGATTGCTCTTACGCGCGGCGAAAGTCCGCTGCTCCTTTTCGGAACAGCGGATGCTTTGGTTCTGCTTGCAGTTTTTGCACCTTTTGATGAGGTTTTTGAAGAAGTCTTTTTTCTTCCCAACGCAGTATTTTTAGTTTTGTCAGCTGTTTTTTTGTTAGCTGCCAATAAAATCACTCCATTTAAAATTTATGCAATTGGCGCACCTGTGAAAAGGTTTACGCCCGTGTTCATTTCGATGATTGAAATTACAATAAATGCAACACCGACAATCGCTGTGTAGATTACGAAAATTTCCATTTTGTCGGATTTCAGGAACCACTTAAAAATTACGATTGCAAGATAGCCTACAACTGCGGAAACCGCCATTCCGATAATCAGCGGAAGAAATTCAATATTGCTTAAACCTTCGGGTGACTTGATTGCATCCACACCCTCAAGAAGTGCCGCCGCAAGGATTGACGGGATACCGAGTACGAATGTGTAGTCAAGTGCCTTCTGCTTTGAGATTCCTCTCATCTCACCGACCGAAAGTGTTGAGCCTGAACGGGAAAGTCCCGGAAGGAGTGCGGCACAAACCTGTGTTACACCGACAAGGATTGCGTCAACAACATTAAAATTATCTCTTGTTGCCTTGGCATTGCTCTTTGTTGCAAGATGTTTGTGAGTTGAGGCAACACTCTTGCGGTTACAGATAATACCGATTGTTAAAAGTACGCTTGTAAGAATGAGCGAACAGGCAGTTACTATGAGAACAGGACTTGCGGAAAGCCGGTCTGCAAGGTCCTTGAGTTTCATATCTGTTCCGGGAATTGGCAGAAAAAGCAAGAACAGCGGTATAAGACCGATGATGAGCATTACAACGAGATTACGGTTATAATTCATTTTGCTCCATTTGAACTTGCCCGTGAAAATATCCTTGAGCATAAGGAAAAATTCTTTGATAAGATCCCACACAAGTTTGTGGTAGAATGCAACAACGGCAACAAGTGTGCCGACATGGAGCATTACATTAAAGAAAAGATTGCTTTCGCCTGTGCCTGCACCGAGAATGTGCTGTGTGATTGCGAGGTGTCCGCTGCTTGATACGGGCAAAAATTCGGTAAGTCCCTGAACAACCCCCTGAATAATAGCATCTAAAATTGACATGGTTATGTATTCCCTCCAAAAAATAAGTTTTACAAATCTTCTTTGTTATTTGTACGCTGAAAGGCCGTATGGGTTGGCATAATTAAGATTTCATACAAATCATAAGCGTCACAATATATATGTATTCGGGCAAAACGCCCGAAATTATTTTTCCTGCTTTTTTGAGCGTGATTTTGCAGACTTTGGCTTGCTCTCTTTGTTTTCTTTAATCAAATCATAAAGAGCGTCAATTGCGTCGGAAACTGTTCCGACCTCGTCAATCAAGCCTTCTTCAACAGCCTCTTCTCCCTCAAGAATAGTTCCGATATCCATTACAAGCTCACCCGTGTTAAGCACAAGCTGATTATAACGGTCTTTTGTAATATTGGAATTTTCGGCAACAAAGGTTGTGATTCTGTCCTGCATACGCTGAAAATATTCAAAGGTCTGCGGAACTCCGAGTGTGAGGCCTGTTGTTCTGACGGGATGAACCGTCATTGACGCACTCTTTGCAATAAAGCTTTTCTTTGCCGCAACAGCAAGCGGAATTCCTATTGAATGACCTCCGCCGAGTACGATGGAAACGGTCGGCTTTTTCATTCCCGAAATCACCTCGGCAATTGCAAGACCTGCCTCAACATCTCCGCCGACTGTATTAATCAGCACAAGCAGTCCGTCAATTCTTTCGTCCTCCTCAACCGAAACAAGCAGAGGGATGACATGCTCGTATTTTGTGGTTTTGTTTTGTTGCGAAAGAATGTAATGACCTTCAATCTGACCGATAATCGTCAGGCAATGCAGCACACAGTCCTTATGAGTTGTGAGAACAGAACCTGTTTCGCCGATTCGGTCTGTTTGTTCTTCACTTATGGGGCTGTCGTTTGCAAGCTTTTGCGGATCATCATCCGGCGCAGGATTTTTAACATAGTTCCCTTTTTTTGATGAGACTTTTGAAGATTTTGATTTTTGTGGCATTGTATGCACCTCCGAGAATAGTTTCACCAAAATTGCAAGCAAAATGTATGCATACCAAAAAATAAGACGCACAAGCCACATTGTTCAATTGTAAAAAGCCTTTAGTGCTTATTATACCATTACAGCAAAATTATTTCAATAATTTTATTTCTTTATTTCTAATAAGTAATAATTATTTAAAAGAATTATAGTAGTATTAAAGAAATATTATTCCGACAGAACCTGTCGGAAGTTGTTATGGAGTGATATTCAGTTGACATCTGACATAATTATGGGTGTTGTCATTTTAGTTCTTATTTTGCTTTCGGCGTTCTTTTCGGCGATTGAAACCGCATTTTCGTTTGTAAACAAGGTGCGTGTTCAGCGTTACAAGGATGACGGCAACAAAAAAGCGGCAGCAGCGCTCTACATAATAGAGCATTTCGACAATGCCCTTACAACAATTCTCATCTGCAACAATGTTGTAAACCTGAGCTGTTCTTCAATTGCGACTGTGCTGTGTATGAATCTTTTCGGTGACGCAGGCTCGGCAATTGCAACGGGTGCAACAACTTTTCTTGTTCTGACATTCGGTGAGATTGTGCCGAAATGTCTTGCAAAGGAACATTGCGATGCCTTTTCACTCAAAACAGCCGGATTGCTCAGAGGACTTATGACACTTCTTACACCGCTTGTGTGGATTTTCACACGATTCAAAATGATTGCCTTAAAGATTGCAGGCAGCAGCGGTGACGCTCCGTCAGTTACTGAAAATGAGCTTAAATACATTGTTGAGAGCATTGAGGAAGAAGGCGTTCTTGAAGAGAGCGAAAGCGAGATGGTTCGCTCCGCACTTGACTTTGACGAAACTACCGCCGAGGAAATTCTCACTCCGAGGGTTGACATCACATTTATCAGCGTTGATGACTCGCCTGAAAAAATCAAGGATATCATCATTGAAAACCGCTATTCAAGAATTCCCGTGTACGAAGGCACGGTTGACCATGTTGTCGGCATTCTCCATACAAGAGATTATCTCGAACGACTTGCAGACGGTAAAGCGCCCGATGTTAAGGAGCTTATGCAGCCACCTTACTTTGTGTTCAAAACACAACAGCTTTCAAAAATCCTTAATGCATTCAAACGCACAAAAATTCATCTTGCGGTCGTTACGGATGAATACGGCGGAACACTCGGTATTGTTACAATGGAGGATTTGCTCGAAGAAATTGTCGGCGAAATATGGGACGAGGACGAGGAAATTGAGCATAACTACTACAAAATCGGCAAGGGCGAGTTCCTTGTAAACGGTGATATGGAGCTTGAAGATATGCTCGGTCTGTTTGATATGGACGAGGACAGTCTTGAATGTGACAGCGTAACGGTCGGCGGTTATATTCTTGAACACGCAGGAACAATCCCCCACAAGCGTGACAACATTGAGGCCGACGGCTTTAAGTTTACCATTATGGAGGTTAAGGATCAGCGTATTTTACGGGTTGTTGTCAAGAAAAGCGACACTTCCGAAGAAAACGAATCCGATGAAAAAAGCGAGAACAAAAAGTCTGAATAAATAAAACATAACAGGAGCAGTATTTTTACTTACTGCTCCTGTTTTTTACTGTATTTTTTTGCAGAGAGAAGTGCATAATGCGCTGACGGGGATACAAAGAAATGCCCACAGGGTGCTGTAAAACGGACAAATCTGCCCTTTTAAATTAAGTCGGCAGTTTGAATAATCCCAGACATTAAGCCTGAATTTCAGATTGACAACACAGCCACAGCAGTATTCAAGTGCGGTAATTATCGCACTTCCCGATATGCATTTTTGCAGCATATTCATTTTTGAAAAGCGCTTGTAAAATCTGAAAAGCGACACAAACGCAGTTCCGCCCGTAACCGCCATTGACCAATGAGTTTTTCTCCGCCACAAAATTTCAAGCAGAGCGTAGCCTGCTCCGCCTATTGAAAAGAGAATGCAATCGTTACGCAACCGTAAACTTTTTTTCATAAGAAATCACCTGTTTTAGTTTTTGCCGAAACAGGTGATTTATTTAACCTATGAATTTTTTATTTTGTCAGAGCATCTCTTTTAGTTCTTCAAGAGAATAAAGACAGTTAATTGCGGTCAAAAATGCGTTTGTTGAAAGATATGACGGCAGACCGAGTTTTTTAAGAATCTTCTTGCGGTTTATTTCTGAATTTTCAGTTCCCGTAAGTCCGAGGACAAATAGATCGGCTTTAGTAATTTTCCTTTCGGGAATATTATTTTCTTCACCGATTATCTCGGCACCGCTTTTGCGGATTGCATTTATTATAACCTCATCGCTGACACCTTCAACACCCAAAAGCCCCTCTTTACCGCCTTTTGCCTTGCGTTTTTCCTTGCCTTTGATTTGAGGAATATAGCAATTTTTAATTTTTGAATTATCGACCGAGCCTTTAAGAAAATTCCTTATTACAAAACCTGCACCGTCGCTGTCGGTCATTATGAGTATTCCCCTTGTTTCGGCAATTTTGCGGATAAGCGACTGCTTTTCTTTGTCGGAAAAAACACGGAAACCGTTGGTTTCGATTATCGGAGCATCTACAATTGATGAAAGCTTTATCTTGTCATATCTACCCTCAACTATGACAGCCTCACGGATTTTGAGCATTAGATTCTGCCCTCCTTTGCAATCAAAAGCAAACGGGAAATAAGCTGTTCAATTAAAAATCTTTGATTAACGGAAACTGATTTCAGCTTTTCGTCTGTTTCAACAAGCACATCAAGGCTTTTCCGAAGTGACTCGGTTGAAGTCCTTGAAACGGAGGTTCTCGCCCTGTTTAACACAAACGCACGATTTTTGTAGGCAAAATCTTTCGCCACGGTTTCTTTACTGACTGAGCATTCATCTGCAACACGCATACGATACGCATCGACATAGGCGGATGAAAGTGCATAGAGAATGTTAATCGGTTCTTCCCGCTGACAGAAAAGTGTGTCAAGCTTTCTGAACGCTCTGTCACCTCTGCCGTTAATAACATCGTCAGCCATATCATATGTTCTTGCTTCAAGGTTTACGGTTGACAAAAGGTCGATATCACTGTCGGTAATTTCCTCACCCTTTGCATATGCGGCAATTTTGTTGACCTCGTTTTTCAGAAGATTGAGGTCATCACCGACATTTGAAATAATCTTTGACGCATTAAGGTGTGAAATCAGCTTGCCGTTTTCGTTTGCCCACTTTGCAACATACTTTTCGATAATTTGTGAATTGATTTTTTCAAAACAGCAGACGCTGCCGATTTTTTCAACACGCTTTATAAGAGCTGTAAAGGAAGTTTTATTCTTTGACGGAACATAAGTCGGCATTGAAATTATGAGAACCGTACCGTCCCATGCTCTGCTTGTAAGCTCTTTAAGAGTATCAAGCCTATCCTTTACCATATTATCAAAGTAAATGTCGGTCACAACAACACAGTTGCGTTCTGCCATAAACGGCATTATTTGCAGGGATGCGGCAAGTTCCTGAAAATCGATGTCGCCGCTGAATGTATGATAATTAAAATCGGACGGATTTTTGCCTGCAACAGCCTCACAAAGCTTTTTTGTGTAACTTTTGACAAACATCTGCTCCGAACCGTAGATTAGGTACACAGGCGAAAAGCTTTTGTTTTTAATTTGTTTTTTCAGGTCTGCTTCGGTGATGCGCGGCATTTTATCCTCCGTTCAGATTGACCGTTATGTTCCTTTCAGATGTTGAAATAACGGTTGAACTGATTTCTTTAATAGAATCATAATTTTTCTTAAACTGCTTTTCCAATCCCGAAAATATCACGGTATCGCATGATATCAAATCGAAATTTTCTGGGACGGAATCAATCAGCAAACAATCGGGATTGCGATACTTTTCGGGCAGATTTGAAAGGTCTGCATCTGTCGGCACAAACAATACGGTCATATTTTTCCCTTTTATGAACTGAAACATTGTGTTGTCAACGCAGATTACCTCATCCGTCACCGTATCGGAAAGATTCAGCGTAAAATGACTGTTTCCGCCGAAAGTCTGTCGGCTGTTACCGTCAAAAGCGTTCAAAAGATTTTGCTTTTCAATGTTATTATCATATACCAAAATATTATTTAAGTCAAATTTTGTGACCGCAAAGCGTTCAAGAGAAGAATATTTATTATTCTGATTTGGAATTATCATATATTCAATATCGGAATAGCTTTCGCTGATATCGGCAGTCACATCGTCTGCGCTTGCTCTGTTGCCTCCGCATGAAATCACGGAACAGCTGTCGGGACAGTTGACTGTTGCAAAAACACCGTTGCCGACATTATAGATTTTCATTTCGCCGTTATCGGCTGTTAAAAGCACATTAAGCGACGCTCCGATTACGAGGACCGAAATTGATACCGAAACAGAAATTCTGACATAGAATTTTCGATTTATTACAAACAATCCGCCGATTGCGAGAAGTACGCTGACACCTATCCACACAAACCAATAGAGCGAATGGGTTTTAACTGTGCTGAATGGGAGTTGTGAAAAAGTTGAAACCAACCACAAAATTGCCTTTGAACATAATCCCGAAACGAGTCCAAACGGGTATGCAAAAAATGATATGAACGGGCAAATAAAAAGTACCGAACACAACAGAGAACACACCAAAAGTGCCGAAACAAACGGTTCACATAACAGAGAAACGAGTATGACTGTCGGGGAAATTCTGTTGAATGCAACAGCGGTTATCGGCAAAATCCACAGAAATGCAGATACTGAAACCGACAGCATATTTACGCAGATTTTAAACAGCCTTTTGATATAATAGACAACCGTTCCGACAAAACCGTCCTTACGCTTGTTTTGGTAGTGAAAGAATCTCAGCACAGAGCGTTCAATCGGTCTTGACCACAGAATTATGCCCGTCGTTGCCGAAAATGAAAGCAACATACCGATATCGGCTACGGCATACGGGTTGAAAGCTGTCAGAACAATTGCGGCAAAACCAAGGTTATTCAGCGAGTCGGCTATTCTGAGATTTGACGATGCAAACGACACAATTATCATCATAATTCCGGCACGGACAACCGAATGCGCAAAGCCCGTTACAGCCATAAAGGCAATAACCGTGAATGTGGTAAAACCTGTTATTAAAAATCTGTTTTTTGTTAATTTTCTCACCAACAACAATACAAACGAAGTGATTATAACAAGATGCATTCCAGAAACCACTATTAAAAACGAAGTGCCTGTCAATGAAAAATCATCTTTAACACTTGAATCAAGAGCTGTTTTCTCGCCCAAAAGAACGGCACGGCAGAGCGTTGAATAATCCTCCGGCAACAGCATATCAAGTGAATTTTTCATTGTCATTCTAACCTCAACGGCAAATGAATATAAATCAAACACTTTCTCCCCTGTCGCATCAATTTTGAAGCCGTCATAGGAATATGCTTTCAGAAAAATTCCGTGACTGATTTGAGAGTTTACATTATTCTTGTATGTATGAGCCGTGAAGTTGACCTTTTCAAAAGGCTCTGCATCAACATTTGAGTACGAAATAATCTGAATTTTCGCATCTGACGGCTGACCGTTGATTTTGTCGGTTTTGATTACGAAACTGCATGATGAATCGGTGGTGATGATTTCATCACAGATATATCCGCTTGCTGTAATTTCTTTATCAGAATATTTATTTATGACCGTGTTGTTAATATATTCGGAATAGGTGATCATATTGCCCGCAGAATATATTACGGCAAAAGCAAATACGCACAGCGACTTGCCGAATGATTTATTTTTCTTTGAAGCAATTAAAAATATACCGACAACAACAGAAAGCAATCCCAATGAGCCGATAATCGCAAAGACAATTTCATTAAAATCCGAATAAAAAACGGCTGAAAGGACAAACAGGAAAGTAAATCCTATAAGTCCAAACAGCCGTTTCATAAAAATCAATCCTTATTCAGTAATCATTTTTTTAATATAATTATACACTCGGTTACCATTCAATCCTTTTTTGCAATAAAAAGAATATTTATAATTGTTATCATTATATTCTCCTACTACAGTTTTACCTTTTTCATTTACAAAATTCGCACCCTTAATTTCAAAAGTCGCCATTGTGGGAGAAAGTCCGTTTGTATTGACTCCGCTGAGATTTTCACTGCTTTTTACAGCATAGCTGACAGCCTTGCGCAAGGTCACAGTATTGTCAGAGGCAGATTTATCTAACGAACAAACCACTTCGATCGCCGTGTATGGAATAGCTCTTACACTTACAATATTTTTCAAACTTTCGCCAAACTTAATTCTGGAAATTTCTTCCGCTTTATCAATACTCGCTCCGCAATCTTCCCACTTTTTCAAAGTAACATCTACGGAAGGATTCACGGTTTCAGAGGTACTTGGTGCAGGTAAATCAGAGCAGGAACATAGAATACATACCGCTGCCAACACAAAAGCAAGGCATAAACATACTTTTTTCATAATGGCATCTCCTTTTATTATTTATTTGGTTATTTTTATCTGCAAAAAACAATTAGTCAATTTTCATCATATCAAGTATATCGTTTTTGGTATTTTTATAATATCATGTAGAATTTCAGTTGTCAATATAAATATTATTTTTAAAAAATATTTTTATTTTTGTTAATTTTGCTGATATCTCTTCTCATTAAATTATCTATTCACCACTGTTTCTATTCAATCATTTATAAGTTGAACAATTTCTGCACTTTAATTTTTACACTTTATATCTATGGTATAAAAAAGGAAAACAGCCGTCAAAATATGCGGACGGTATAATCTGCACACTTCAACAGCTGTTTAAATTTGATTTTATAATTACTCAGTATTACTTAAAGAAAAGCGGAAGTTCGCTGAGGAATATAATGTCATCTCTGTCCTTAGCGTCACCTTCGGCAAGGACTGATGCCCTGCCAACGATATTTGCGCCTGTTTTTTCAACGAGCGTTTCAAGAGCGTGAAGACTTTCGCCTGTTGAAATTACATCATCAACAAGGAGAACTCTCTTGCCGTTGAGAAGATTTACATCATCTTCGCCGAGGTAGAGTTTCTGTTCGTTTTTTGTTGTGATTGAATTAACGGTCACTCCGATAGGATTGCCCATATAAACCTTAACGCTTTTTCTTGCGACAACATAGTTTCTGCAGCCCTGACGAGCCATTTCATAGCAAAGCGGAATACCCTTTGCTTCGGCAGTCACAACAACATCGTGTTCGGGAACACGCTTGAGGAGTTCTCTTGCGGCAACCTCTGTCATCTCAATGTCACCAAACATAATAAATGCGGCAATATCAAGCTTATCGTTTACAGGAAATTTTCTGAGTTCTCTGTCAAGTCCTTCAATATTAATCTTATATGTATCCATTATTGCAGTCCCCTTTTACGCCATTGTGCCATTGAGCTTTTTGCCGCCGAGGATGTGGAAATGCATATGCTTTACGCTCTGACAGCCGTCCTCACCGCAGTTATTTACAATACGGTAACCGTTTGTAAGTCCGAGTGATTTTGTAATTTCGGGAATTTTAGTGAAAATGTGAGCAATATTGCCGACATTTTCTTCATTAACTGCGTCTGCACAGCAGATGTGTTCCTTTGGAATTACAAGCACATGAACGGGAGCCTGTGGTTCAAGATCATAGAAAGCGAGAATTTTTTCGTCTTCATAAACTTTTTTTGACGGAATTGAGCCGTCAACGATTTTGCAGAAAATACAATCTGACATTTTAATTCAACCTCTCAATATAATTTATTTTCCGTATCAGAAATATTTAAAATATAACAAATATCATACCAAAGTTATTGTACAACCAAATCACTTTTCGGTCAATACTGCCGTCATTTTTTGGCTGTAATTTTCTTTTCTTCACCTTTAAGAAGTCTTTTGATGTTTTCTTTGTGCTTTACAAGAACGAAAACGCCGATTAAAAGAGCCGCCGCAGTTGAAAAGATTACATATGTAAGAGAATAATCCTTGTAAATTATGAAGTCAAAGATAAATGTCATTGCAAAGGTGTAAGGCGCATAGAGAATCGCACAGAGAACACTTGCAAGTGATATAATTTTTGAGCAGAGGAAGATAATTAGAAAAGTTACAATAATTGCGATGAATACACGCCAATCCTCTGTCAGCATAAGAGCGGCGGCGGTTACAACACCCTTGCCGCCCTTAAAGTGAAAATACACGGGGTATGAATGTCCGAGAATACAGAAAATACCTGCAACATATTTTCCGCAGTTGATAAGCTCGTTTATAAAAATAGGGCTTTCACCCTGAAATGCAACCGATGCAAACGAGAAGATGAAACCTCCGATAAGCACGGCGATAATACACTTCAGTGCGTCACACACAATGGTGATGATTGCCGGAACTTTACCGACACTGCGCAGTACATTTGTAAAGCCTGCATTGCCGCTGCCCATTTGACGGATATCCTTTTTGCCCTTTGTCACAATGCCTGTGACAAGAACAGCCGTGTTGATACTGCCGAGAAGATATGCAATCAATGCCGAAAGCAGAATCATCCACCAGCAGTTTGCTAAAATTGCCGAAATATGCTCCATTACTTTTCTCCTCTCTCTCTTACCACAATTTTGATCGGCGTACCCTCAAGAGCAAAAGCCTCACGGATTCTGTTTTCAAGATAACGCTGATATGAGAAGTGGAAAAGCTGTGCATTGTTGCAGAAGAAAACGAATGTCGGCGGTTTTACGGAAGCCTGAGTCATATAGAAAATTTTAAGTCGCTTACCCTTGTCCGACGGCGGTTGAACTCTTGTTGTAGCTTGTGCAAGAAGCTCGTTGAGCATACCTGTTCTGATTCTGCGGTTTGCGCTGTCATTACAGCTTATGATATATTCAAACAGTCTGTCGATACGCATACCTGTTTTTGCGGAAATAAATACCTTTGGCGCATATGACATAAACGCAAAATCTGCGTCAAGCTTTTTGCGGAACTCCTGCATTGTCTTATCGTTTTTTTCGACAGCGTCCCACTTGTTTACGGCAATTATACACGCTCTGCCTGCCTCATGCGCAAGACCTGCAACCTTGGTATCCTGTTCTGTAACGCCCTCTGTCGCATCAATCATAATAACGCACACATCACTGCGTTCAATAGCCATTTTTGCACGGATAATACTGTATTTTTCGATATTATCATAGATTTTGCTCTGACGGCGAAGTCCTGCGGTATCGGTAAAGTTGAACTTTCCGTACTTATTTTCAACAAGCGTGTCGATTGTGTCACGGGTTGTGCCTGCTATATCGGACACAATACAGCGTTCCTCGTTTGTGATTTTGTTTACAAGAGATGACTTGCCTGCGTTCGGCTTTCCGATTACCGCAACATTGATGATTGTGTCGTCATCTTCCGCATTTTCATCATAATCAAAGCTTGAAAAAGCCTTGTCTAAAAGGTCGCCCGTACCGTAACCGTGAACGGCTGAAACCTCGATAGGATCGCCTAAACCGAGATTATAAAACTCATAGAATTCAGGTGACGGTTCGCCGAGTGTGTCGCACTTGTTTACACAAAGCACAACAGGCTTGCCCGACTTCTGGAGCATCTGCGCAACATCCATATCTGTTGCAACCATGCCCGACTTGCAGTCTGTTACAAGAATAATAACATTAGCCGTGTCGATTGCAAGCTGAGCCTGACGGCGCATCTGCACAAGAATAATATCATCTGATTTCGGTTCAATACCACCTGTGTCAACAATAAAGGCAGTTTTTCCGCACCATTCCACCTCACCGTATATTCTGTCACGGGTAACACCGGGAGTATCGTCAACAATTGACAATCTCTGACCGATGAGTTTATTGAAAAGCGTTGACTTTCCCACATTTGGTCTGCCGACAACGGCAATTACGGGTTTGTTCATCTTATCAGTCCTTTCCTGCAATTACAGCCTCTACAAGGTCGTTTCCGTTGTTATTGACGGGAACAAGAGTTACACCGAGTTCCCGTTCAACATCATCTGTTGAAACATCATCAAGAAACAAATCGTTTTCAAAACGGAGCATTGATGACGTGATAATAAGCCTGTCACCAAGGTCATCGCCACGGAGCTGATCAATAAGATCACCGCCTGTGACAAGTCCCGACACATTTACTCCGCCGCCGAAAAAGTTGTTCTTAATCGCCCTTGTATTTATAGTTATATTCGGGAATTTTTCGTTAATCATCGACATAATCCGCTTCATGTACGGAAACACTCCCTCACCGCAGGCAATTGTTACCTTATGGCAAAGGCTTTCGTCTGCATCAAGCTCTTCAAGCTTCCAGCTGACATCATCGGTCAGATACGCAATCATACCGATTCCGTCCTCAAGAGCGGAAAAGTCCTCATAAAATTCGGGTGACGGGATTTCTCTTTCGGCAAGGAGGTAAAATTCATCACCCGGAAAGAAAATTCGTCTGCCGTGCTTTTTGACGCACTCATCACCCATTTTTTCAATTATATCAATTGTCTGCCCTGCCGTTTCCTTATTATAAGGAACAAGCGGATAAAGGTTTTCACGGTAGCGTGTAAGTCCGACAGGAACAATCGCAGTCATATTAACCCCGAGGTTTTCAAGATCGGTCAATGTTCTGACAAGCTCGTCACCGTCATTAATTCCGGGACAGGAAACAATCTGACAGTTAAGCGTTATTCCTGCGTCTGCAAAGCGTTTGAGATATTTCAATGTATCGCCTGCAAAGCGGTTATTCATCATCTTACAACGAAGCTCGGGGTTTGTTGTGTGAACCGACACATTAATCGGGCTTATGTGCATTTTTATAATTCGGTCAATTTCGTGCTCTGTAATATTTGTCAGCGTGATATAGTTGCCGAACAAAAACGAAAGTCGGCTGTCGTCATCCTTAAAATAGAGCGACTCACGCATCCCCTTCGGAAGCTGGTCAATAAAGCAGAAAATGCACTTATTACGGCACGAATGCTGTTTGTCCATAAGATAGGTTTCAAACTCAAGACCGATTTCCTCATATTCTCCCTTGGTCATTTCTATGGTACGAACATTTTTGTTCTCATCCTCAACCTCAAGAGTAAGCTTGCGGTTTACCTGATAGAATCGGTAATCAAGAACATCGACAATCTCGTTTGAATTGATTGAAAGGAGGGTTTCCCCTTTTTTTATCCCTGCTTTGTCGGCATGACTGCCGGTTGTGACATCAAAAATTTTAACAGCCACACCTTCACCTCGCAAAACATTTTTACATACACTTTTATTCTACACAAAATACCGTTTTTAATCAACAGGTTTGCAAATTGTTTTTGTATATACGGTAAAATTTGCAAAACAAAAGGGCGAACAGATAACTGCCGCCCGTAATGTTTGTAATAAAAATTACTGTTCGTCTTTCTTTACAACAACCTGTCTGCCGTTGTACATACCACAGTTTGTGCAAGCCTTGTGAGCTGCTGTTAATTCACCGCAGTTAGGACAAGCAGTAAGTTCAGGAGCATTAATCTTCCATACTGTTGAACGTCTTGAGCTCTTTCTTGCGTGTGATGTTTTGTTCTTGGGTACTGCCATTACAAAAACCTCCTTACAAAATTTATCTTAGTCAATCAACTGTTTAAGTATCTCAAGTCTTGGATCCGTTTGACGCTTATCACAGGAACATTCACCGTTGTTGAGGTTTTGTCCGCAAATCTGACACAGACCTTTGCAATCGTCCCTGCAAAGATTCTTTGACGGGAGCGAAAGAAAAATGTCAGAAATTACAACATCATCAAGCTCGAGTGTAAAATCAGGTGTTTCAATATAGTCATCATTTTCCTCATCGGCAAGAGTCTGAATAAGCCTGTGTTCAAAGCTCATATTCATCTCTCTTGTATAAGGCTCACCGCAACGGTCACAGTCACGGCTGTAATCAAAGTGTGCATTGATTACAAGAGTAATCAAACTTGCTCTGTTTGTTGCTTTGGCAGTCACGACAACGGGAGTTTTGAATGGATAAACTCCGTCAACATCAAGACCTGACAAGTCAAGGTTATATTCAACTTGTTTTTCTTCACCGTCATTCTGAAAGACGGATTTAAGCTCAAAAAGCATATCTGCACCTCTTGACAGCATAGACACATATTAAAACGCTGTTTATTATTATACAAAAGGTTTGTCCCTTTGTCAACTAAAAAATACAAGAAAATAGGCTGTTTTTTTCGGGAATTTATGACAATATTCGCTAATTTTCCCATATGGAATTTTGAGCCTGCAAAGTCACTCAAGAAGTTACTTTGCACTTGATTTTCGCTTTTCATTATACCTCTTAAACATATATAATGCAATAATAAATTGCAGTTGACATAAAACGGAATTTGTGATAGCATACTGTGTGGCAGTTCGTAACCATCCTGCCGGAAGGACGCCGATAGGCTGCTCCTTCTATCAAAACTAAGGAGAAAGGCACAGGGCTTTTTACGCCCTTTTTGCACCCTCTTTTGTGTGGGTGCTTTTTTTGTGTCGGAAAGAGAGTATGGAGAGATACAGTATTATTAATGAAAAGAACAATCGGGAGATTGTTCTTCTGCGTGGAAGCGGTTGCGTTTACAGAAAATGCATCTTCTGCGACTACTACACCGACAGGTGCAGTGACGAGGATGAAAACTTTCGTCTTAACAAAGCCGTGCTTGAAAAAGTTACGGGAATTTTCGGTGACCTTGAGGTCATTAACTCAGGCTCGGTTTTTGAGCTTGACAAAAAAACACTTGATTTTATCAAACAGGTGTGCAAAGAAAAAAAGATAAATACCATTCATTTTGAGGCACATTATCTTTATCGGAACAAAATCAGTCAGCTCAGAAAAGATTTTGCGGATTTTGATTTGAAAATGAAGCTCGGTCTTGAAACCTTTGACTGCGATTTCAGAGAAAATGTTCTGAAAAAAGGAATCAAAGAGAGCAGTCCAGCTGTTATTGCTGAGAATTTCGACGAAGCTAATTTCCTTTTTGGAATTAAAGGTCAGACAGCCGAAACCATGCAAAAGGATATTGAGTTGGGATTAAAATATTTTGAACGAATTTGCGTTAACATTATGTGTGACAACACAACGGAAGTTGAACCCGACAAAGCTGTCATAAAAGAGTTTATGCAGAAAATCTATCCTGTATATAAGGATAACCCAAGAACGGATATTTTAATTAACAACACGGATTTTGGAGTAGGTGACTGATATGATTAATGAACTTTTACTTATGTTCTCTGTAGTATTTATCTACGGAGCGGCAATTTTGGGATATGCTCTTTTCGGAAAAGCGGGACTTTACTGTGTTTCAGCCGTAGCAACAATTCTTGCGAACATTGAGGCTTTAATCCTTGTAAACGCTTTTTCAATGGAACAGACTCTCGGTAATGTGCTTTTTGCGGTAACATTTTTGATTACGGACATTCTCTCGGAATGTGAGGGCAAAAAAGCCGCCAACAAGGCGGTTCTTACGGGAATACTCTCATCGGTATTTTTTCTTGTGCTTTCACAAAGCTGGATGCTTTACAATCCGAGTCCGAACGACACGATTATGCCGTCAATCAAGGCGGTTTTCTCAAACACTCCCCGAATGATTTTTGCATCACTTATTGTATATGCAATAAGTCAGCTGTTCGATGTTTGGCTCTATCACAAGTGGTGGAAGTTCACGGAAAAGAAATTCGGTGACAAGAGAAGATTTTTATGGCTGAGAAATAACGGTTCAACGCTTATCAGTCAAATTCTTAACACAGCCCTTTTCACCGCTTTTGCGTTTTGGGGAACTTATGATTTCGGAACACTCGTTTCAATCTTCCTTTCAAGCTATGTAATCTACATTTTTACAAGTCTGCTCGACACCCCTGCGGTGTATCTTGCAAGATTTATCCACGATAAAAAGGAACAGAAAAAGATTTCGGAATAAAAACAGCTTAATTGAATATTTTCAATAAAAAGACAAGTCGTCGCAATATTTTTTGCGGTGACTTGTTGTGCTTTTTCAGAATTTTGTGAATAAACCATAATATTATGCTTTTTATAATATACAACATTCCGCATTTTTATAGTCATTTTTTAACAATATGTGCGAAATTGGCTGATTTTATCCTGAATCACATAATTTTTTAAGATTTTTATTGACTTTTTCTGTACCAAATAGTATAATGAAGTCAAGTTGAATGCTTAATATTATTTATAAACTTAATTTTGGAGGTAAATATCATGCTTACTAAAAGTGAAGAAGAAATTATGTACTTATTGTGGGACCTCGATGAGCCGCTCACAAGCTCAGAAATTGTTAAGAAGGCTGTAAACAAAACATGGAAAAAGAGTTACATTAACCTTCTTATCAATTCTCTTCTCAAGAAGGACATGATTAAAGTTGTCGGTGTTAAGCAGATGACTAAGAACTATGCCCGTACTTTTGTTCCTACAATGACAAAGGACGCTTATGCAATCAAGCAGATTTCGGACAGACCGAATTTTGCCGACAGCGATATTCCGACTCTCTTCTCCGAGCTTATTGAGAGAACCGAAAGCTCAGATGTTTTTGATGAGCTTGAAGCTCTCCTTAAAAAGCGCCGTGAAGAACTCGGCAAATAATCTATGCAAATAAGTTTTTATTCATTCTTGTTTTCTATTGCAATAAGCAGCATTTTTATAGTGCTGCTTTACTTTTTCAGAAAAAAGATTGCCTTTTGTAATTACTACGGTCTTTATACAATTTTAGGATTGTATGCTGTAACATTTGTAAGAATGGTATTTCCGTTTGAATTCAAATTTACATATACAGTTTCCGATAAAAATGTGTATGCCGCAATAATGGATGTTCTGACTCCCAACAAAGATGTGCTGTTTGTTCCGGAATTCACATGGCTCAACCTGCTTGTGTCAGTATGGATTGTCGGAAGTGTGATATACATTTTATGGGTGATGATTAAGTATTACAAAGCACTCAAAGCTCTGAAAGCAAATGTTATTGACGGCACACCCGAAATGCAGGCAAAGCTTGACCTCATTTCGCAAAAGTGCGGAATCAGAAGAAAAGTTAAGCTAAAAATTACCGATTGCGTTATCTCCCCTGTTACATACGGATTTTTCAATCTTGTTATTCTTATTCCGAATCATGAATTTGACGACAGGGATTTTGGATATATCGCAACGCACGAATGCTGTCATATAAAAAACAAGGATATTTGGATTAAATTGCTGACGGAAATTTATTGCGGAATTTTTTGGTGGAATCCGTTTGCCCACCTTTTGAAAAAGGATTTAACCTACTGTCTTGAACTCAGGTGTGACAAGCGTGTTACAAGCAAGCTTAGCGAGAACAGATGTACTGTGTATTACGAAGTTCTTGTAACGCAAATGAAAGCCTATAAAGAACAACAAGAAAGTGAAGAGAGCGACAGGGAAACTGCACTGAAAAGTGCGCTTGTCGGAATGAGTTTTGTAACCAACGAAAAGGGCAAAAAAATTGTAAGCAGAATGGAAATGATTCTGTACCCGAAGAAAAAGCAGACAATTATAAACAATATTGTTACAGCTTTTATGGCATTGCTTATTGTCGGTATATTCTTTGCTTCATACTGCTTTTTGATTGTCCCCGGTTGGGACGCCACATACGAGGATTGTGTAGCCGATCTTGTATCATCGGGCGAATACAACGATAAAGTCGAAGTATATGACGAAACAAATATGTATGTGTACGTTGAAAAAGACAAAACCACTCACCTTATTTTTGAGCCTTACGATGAAAAGAAAGGCGTTGTCTATACAAAAGATGATTCTATTATTATCCCCTATTCCGATATAGAAGACGGCTACTATAATTATTGTCTTATATTAAGGGAGAAATGACAGATGAAAAAGAAAGCCGCAAGAATTTTTACAGCATTTATTATGACAGCAATTATCGCACAGGGAACCGTTATGGTTGCAAGTGCAGCAGAAACAGATTCAACCCCCGACAGCGTTGCAGTTGTTGAAGTTGCAACTCCTGACAGTTCAGCTTTGGAGAGCGGTGCCGATTCAACTTCTGTTCAGCCGATAGCTGATGTAATTTACAAGAAATGGCGTCGTGGAAGTCACGGACAGCTCCAGTACAGAAGATGGAACGATACAAAGCAAGAATGGGTTGACGACGAATGGATTGACTACAAAGGTTAATCTGCAATAACAACAAAGGCGAAACAGACATAAGTCTGTTTCGCCTTAATTTTTTGTTTATTCAAAAAGATTCTGTTCTGACAAGGGAACCGATTCAACATCCTTAAGCTGACGCTGAATTTGACGGGTACGAACTCCGACAAGCTTGTCAAGCTCCTTGTTTGCCTGATCAAGTCTTTGTTGTGTCATTACAAGCACATCATTGAACTTGTCAAACTCGGTCTTTACACCGCCGAGTATTTTCCAAACCTCTGCACTTCTCTTTTGCACGGCAAGGGTTTTGAATCCCATTTGCAACGAATTGAGCAGAGCCGCCATTGTACTCGGACCTGCAATATTCACCTTATACTCACGCTGAAGGACTTCAACAAGTCCCATATTGACAACCTCGCTGTAAAGCCCCTCAAACGGAAGAAACATAATCGCAAATTCCGTTGTGTTCGGCGGATCAATGTACTTATCGTGAATATCCTTTGCCTCGCCCTTTATACGCTGAACAAGTGCTTTTTGTGCCGATTCAATGCGTTGCTTGTCACAGCTTTCAACCGCATCACGGAGAGCAGAATATGTATCGCCCGGAAATTTGGAATCAACAGGCAGATATACTGTACCGGCACCGTCAGCAGGCAGTTTGATTGCAAACTCAACAACATTTTTTGAGCCTTTTTTTGTTGCAATATTTTCCTCATACTGCTCCTTTGTAAGAATTTCGGAGAGAATTGCACCAAGCTGAATTTCGCCGAGTATGCCCCTTGTTTTGACATTTGAAAGAACCTTTTTCAAATCGCCCACACCTACCGCAAGCGTTTGCATTTCGCCGAGTCCCTTATAAACCTGTTCAAGTCTTTCGTTGACAAGCGAAAATGACTTATTCATTTTTTCTTCAAGTGTTTTTTGAAGCTTTTCATCAACTGTCTGTCGCATTTCATCAAGCTGACGGAGATTTTCCCGCCTTATACTTTCAAGCTTTTCGTCAACCGAGCGTCTGATATTTTCAAGGCTCTGAACATTGTCGGCTGAAAAGCTGTGAAGTCTTTGTTCAAGCTGAACCGCCCTGTCATTTTGCGACTGTGCAAAGCTTTGCTGATTGAGCAATATCCTTTGAAGTTCGTCCTCCGTTCTGTTGTTATTATTCTTTTTGAGAACTGTTATTAATGTGACAACGCTTAGAATGAGCGTTATTGCACAAAATAAAAGCACAATAATCTCGGATGTCGTAAACTGCATATTAAACCTCCCGAACAATAATTCGATTTCACAATTAAATAATATCATTCGGGAGTTTTTCTGTCAACTCAGGTATCGAATATTGTTTCAACCCGTTTCCGACAATTTTCAGGTGAATATACAAAACGGTCGATACGGTCGCTGTCGCAATAGTATTCGGGGCATTTCGGATTATATTTGTAATCAAAGGTGTCAATAATTATCAGTTTGATTTTCATTTTTTCGGGAATGATACTTTTTATGTAAACGCTTGCCTGCTGACCTGCACGGACTCCCTCTTTTGTTTCTGCAAGTCCTGCAAGATTTGGTGTAAGCTCCACAAAAGCACCGTAGTTTTCCACGCTTCGGATAATTCCCGACACGGTTTCACCGGCACAAAACCTTTCGGCATTTTCTTCCCATGTGCCGAGAAGCTCCTTGTGACTGAGGCTTATACGACCGTTTTCAACAGATTTGATAACAGCTTTGATGTCCATTCCTACAGTAAATCTCTCGGCAGGGTGTTCAATCCTTGAAACCGAAATTGTGTCAATGGGCATAAGTGCAACGATTCCGCAGCCTATGTCTGCGAATGCACCGAAGTTTTCAAGATGAGTTATGCGGGCAGGCACAATATCTCCGCACCGTAACCTTGAAATGTATGAGTCAAGGCATTTGCGTTGTGCTTTTTCACGGGAAAGCATTACAATCGGTTTGCCGTTTTCGTCCTCGGTTATGTTGGTGACAACGAAACAGACGGGACGGTTCACCCTTGAAATCACGGCTATGTCACGAACAGAGCCGTCCTTAATTCCGATTGCACCCTCCTCCCTCGGAATTATGCCTTTTATGCCTGCAAGGTCAACAATAAGGTTGTGACTGCTGTCGCACACACAAGCCTTTGCCTCAAGAATCTTTTCGCTGTTTTTTGCATCCTCAAGCATCTTTAATGAGTGAAGTATATTTATGTTTTCCTGTTCGGATATAAGTTTTCCTTCGGGTAAATATTCTGACATTTTAAAGCCTCCGTCATATTTAGGTTTACAGAAAATCATATGAAAAAGTTTTCTGTCTTATTACACGAACGCAATTTTTTGCAGAAAAATTTTATTGCATTTGCTACGCTTTCCTTCATAAAAAGCGGCAAACTTGCATTTATATTTAAATTATGGTACTATAAATATGTGTGTTTTAGAATAAAATCCAGATTAGAAGAGCCGAGGTTGTTTTTTGGAAACTTTGTAAACATTACATAACAACGAGGCTTGACAGGAAGGAAACAAATCTATGAATACTTACAATCTTAAAAAAATGTGTGCCGTATCGGTTGCATCAATTATGTGTGTTTCTGCATTGGCATTTTCGGGTTGCGGTAACAAGAAGGCTGAAGTCTCGCAGACTCCCGACGAAATAACACCTGCAACTACTGCCGTAAGCACGGCTGATGAACCTACCGCACAGAACTATCTTGAAAGCATCGGCATTGATACCGCTACTCTCGGAATCAATCCGAACATTATTCACGATTCAAACCCTGTCGGTTTTCAGCTTGATATGCCGAAGAACGGCGATACAATCGCAGTTGTTCACACCTCATACGGCGACATAACAATGCGACTTTTCCCCGAACAGGCACCAAAGGCGGTTACAAACTTTGTAAACCTTGCAAAAGCAGGAAAGTATAACAATTCACTTTTCAGCAAAGTAACAAAAGACTTTATGATCAACGGCGGTTACTGCGGTACAAGCTCGTACGGCGAGGCTTTTGAAGATGAATTTTGCGACAGGCTTTTCAATATCAGAGGCGCTGTTGCAATGTCAAACACAGGTGCGGACACAAACGAAAGTGCATTCTTCATCAATCAGAAAACTGCCGAAACATATAAGAATGAAGGCGGCTGGGAACATCTTGCAAGTCAATGGGATTCTATCAAAACCCAGCTTGCAAACTACAAGGATTCAAACCTTCTGACTGCATTCATTGAGAAAAACGGCACAAACTGTTACGATACCGACAGCGTTCCCGACAGCGTTAAAAAGCTGTATGAGGAAAACGGCGGAAACGCCTATCTTGACGGTGCATACAATGCGGTTGACAGAGGCTACACGGTATTTGCACAGGTAATTGACGGAATGGATGTTGTTGACAAAATCGCCTCGGCTAAGGTTGACAAGGATGACATTCCCGTTAAGAACATTGTTATCAAAAGCATTAAAATTACACAATATAAAGAGGAATCAACAACTCAGGCAGATTCGACATCTGCCAAAAGCGTCACACAGCCGACCACAGTCGGATAAGGAGCGGTTATGAACAGAATGCCCGTTGCAGCGATTATGTATGACTTTGACCGTACCCTATGTACGAAGGATATGCAGGATTACAGCTTTATCCCCCGTCTTAATATGACCGAAGACGAGTTCTGGAAATTTTCAAACGAACTCGGTCAAAGCGAACATATGGACTCAATTCTTGCGTATATGTACGCAATGGTAAAAATGTCCCGTGAAAGGAATATGCCTCTTTTGCGAAATGACCTTGTTGAAATGGGAAAAAATGTTGAGTTTTTTGACGGCGTAAAGGATTGGTTCAAAAGGATTTCCGACTTTGGCGAAAAGCTTGGAATGCAGGTTGAACATTATGTAATTTCCTCGGGTATGAAAGAAATTATTGAAGGTACGGAAATCAGCAAAAACTTCAAAAGCATTTTTGCGTGTGAATTTCTTTACGATGAAAACGGCAATGCCGTATGGCCTAAAACCGATGTAAATTACACCAACAAAACGCAGTTTGTTTACAGAATCAATAAAGGTGTTCTTGATGTTGCAAATGATGTTGACCTCAACCGTTCAATGCCGGAGGACAGCAAACGGGTTCCGTTCTGCAATATGATTTACATAGGCGACGGTCTTTCAGATGTTCCGTGTATGAAAATGATGAAAGCCTACGGCGGGTATTCAATTGCGGTTTACCGAAAAAAGGACAGCAAGGTTGAGGACTTGCTGATGAAAGACAGAGTTGATTTTATCTATCCTGCCGACTATTCGGAAAACACAGGTCTTGACCTCACCGTTAAAAATATCATCAGAAAAATGGCTGTCTGCGGTCTTTTGTACGATGAAAACCATGAGCAGAAAAAAGAAATTCTCGGAAGATAATTTCGGTTGAATAAAAAAAGTCAAGTATCAAAACGATGCTTGACATTTTTCTTTATTTGGTTTAATATATTTATAGAAAGAGATACCTGCGATAAGCGGGTTCTCCACTGTATTGGTTAGAAGCTAACCGCCGTTGGGAGAATTTTGGGCGGTTAGTTTCTTTTTTATTTAAGTGTACATATTGCTATGTACTAAAAAGAAGTCATTTTTTGTTACCGAAAACTTGGTAACAAAGAGCGATAACGCTGACGATTAAAGTGCCGAGTAAACATACATCGGAAATTGTCATGGTTATCACCTCCTCTTGTGAGGAGAAACCGCCTACCGTTTAATGCAGGTATCACGGTTTTATTCTAACAGTTTAATTCTTATTTGTCAATTTAATTTTCAGACGGCAGTTCTTTACGGACTGCCGTTTTTTTTGCATATATTCTGCATAACCTAAAAACATATCTTCACATCTGTAGTTGGTCTGTATTTTACGAAAAAGACTTGCAATAAAAAAGCAAATCAAATATAATTTAAGTAGAGAGCGTTGCTCAGATTCAATTATTGTATAAATAATATAACAACAAATTTTAACACAAAGGAACAAATAATGAATAAATTTCAACTTATAACCAATGAGGTAAAAAAGGTAATAAACGGTAAAGACAGGGCGGTTGTCACCACTCTGCTTGCGTTGCTCACAGGAGGAAACATTCTTATTGAGGATATTCCGGGTGTGGGAAAAACAACAATGGCGGTTGCGTTTTCAAAGGCGCTCGGTCTTGAATACGGCAGAGTACAGTTCACTCCCGACACTTTGCCGTCAGATATCACGGGCTTTGCGGTCTATAACAAGGATACAGGAAAATTTACTTTCAACAAGGGCGCTGTATTCTGTAATCTTTTTCTTGCAGACGAGTTAAACAGAACTTCAAGCAGAACTCAGGCGGCTTTGCTTGAGGCAATGGAAGAACGGCAGGTTACTGTTGAAAGCAACACTTTCAAGCTTGAAAAGCCTTTTTCTGTTATTGCAACGCAAAACCCGACAGGAGCGTCGGGAACACAGCTTTTGCCTGATTCACAGATTGACCGATTCACGGTAAGGCTTTCAATGGGATATCCCGACAGCGATGCGGAATGTAAAATGCTGCTTAACAGAAGCGGTAAAAATCCCCTTAACTCAGTAAACTGCATTGTGTCCAAAAATGAATTTCTTGAGATGCAGTCGGAGGTTCAGAATGTTTTTGTCAGCGATGATATGGCAAGATATATTGTGTCACTCATTTCAGCAACAAGAAAACATCCGTTGCTTTCAAGAGGTGCAAGCCCGAGAGCAACGCTTTCACTGACCGATATGGCAAAGGCTGTCGCATTTGCCGAGGGCAGAGATTACATTGTGCCGAGAGATGTGCAGAATATTTTTATCTGCACCGTAAACCACAGGATAATTCTCAACGCAAAAGCCTCTGCATCAAAAAAGAACAGCGAAGAAATTCTGCACGAAATTCTCAGAAAAACTCCAAAACCGAGGACTTGAAAATGATAAGGAACATAATAATTTATCTTTGTCTGCTGACGGGAACATTTTTGTTCAGCATTTTTTATTACGCCTGGTTCTCATGGTTTTTGTTCCTGACGGTTGTTTCAATTCCGATAATCTCGCTTTTGCTGAGCCTGCCTTTTATGATACGGAGTGTACGCTCCGATATTGAAATTTTTGCAAAAGAAAATGTTTTTATCAAGGATGAGTTTTACATTGCAATATCAGGCAAGAAGAAGAAACCGCTCTTCTGCCCTATGCTCACGCTGAATATAAAATCAACCAACCTTACAGCAAATCTTTGTGAAAACATAAAAATCAGATTTTCGGGTACATTTACAAAGCCGTTAATCAGACAATGCAACAGTCTTACACAGCATTGCGGACAGCTTGACATTGTATGCAAAAACGGTAAAATTTACGATATGCTCGGCATATTTTTTCTTCCGATCAGGATTAAAAAGCGTAGCTTTGTTCGTGTCCTTCCAAAACAACAAAAACCGAAAATTATCCCCGACAGCAGTAATTTCACGGTTACGGGATATAAGCCTAAGCCTGTCGGCAACAGCGAAATTTATGAGCTTCGTGAATACCGTCACGGTGACAGTCTGCGCAATGTTCATTGGAAGCTTTCGTCAAAAAGCGATGCGCTGATTGTAAAAGAACCGAATGTTCCGATAATCAAGAACTGTCTTATAATGCCTTTTTTCGGAGATAATGCAGACGAAAATGATGTTGTTTTTGCAAAGCTGATGTATGTCTGCCGATATATGATTAAGAGCATAGGCATTTGCTTTGCCTGTGACAGGAGCGGCAATCCTTTTGAGATAAGATGCGAAAACGATATATTAAACTATTTTTCCGCACTCTATCTAAACACGGAAAGCAGCTTTGTTGCCGACACAAATGATTTTCAGCATTACAATATTTTTGCCGATCGTGAGGAGGTTGACTTGTTGTGAAAAACAAAACAAGCTTTACGATTGACATCCTTCTCTGCGTAACATTGATTTCAAGCCTGTTTTACTGTCTTGTCACCTCTTTTGATATAAAAACAGAATGGTACATCATAGTAATTCCTACGGCAATTTTCTGCACAATTTACGGATTGCTTGCCTCCCTTGTCAAAAAGTCGGGTGTACTGTTTATCAGCGTAGCAATCACTATGATTGTTTTTGTATTCACTCTGCTGTTTTCACTTGAAAGCATACTTGAGCAATTGAGTTATGTTATTACTCAGGCTTTAAAACTGCTTTCGCAATATCTTCCCGTACAGAACAAAATCATTTTGGGAGATACCCTCGGCACAAGTGCAACAGGACTTTTTGTGTTCATTTCGGCAATACTGAGTGCAGTTTTTACAATCAGCCTGATACGATACAAGCGTATTTTGATTCCGTCATTGCTGTCAATGGTACTGCTTGTCCCCTGCTTCATTCTTATAAACACTCTTCCGTCGCTCGTTTGTCTTTTTATTGCAATTGCAAGTCTTATTGCCTTGTACATTTCAAAGAACACACGCAAATTCAGACCGTCACAGGGCGGTGTGATTGCGGCAATTTCATTCGGAACAATGCTTGTTGTGATGACAATTTTGCTTGCGTTCAATCCGATTGAAAAATATGAGCGATTTGACTGGCAGGAAAACCTTTTGCAGAGCATTGAAAACAGCTTTAATATTGATGACGGACGAAAAACTACCGCAGAAAAAAACCTTAATGAAATCAAAGGTTCACTTGAAGAAAAAGAAAATCTCAGCGATATCTCTCCGCTGACGCAGACGCATACACCTGTTATGACGGTCACTTCGGCAGTTGGCGGTAATATTTATCTCAAAGGCACAGCATATGCCAACTATAGGGACAATATATGGAGTATCATTTCAGACAATAATGCCGCAAGATATCCGCAGGATTTCGTACCGTTTACGGCAACAATCGGAAACAACGCTTTAACCGATACAAGGGTTCATATGCTGAATGAAAGTAAGATTGCCTATGTTCCCTACTTTTTGGAAAGTCTACCCGACAATCTCAATTCGGTTGCTGATGTGTGCGTAAAAAACGATACGGATAAAAACGAATTTAATTATTCGCACTATCCGTTTTATGCTGAAAACACATACAGATACAATAATTCAGCCGAAGCGGAAGATTACAAAGCATTTGTGTATGACACCTATCTTGAAATTCCGGGAAAAACACAAATTGAATTGCGTAGGATTGCTGACCAAGAGGGCTTTCTCGACTCGGAGCTTACCGTTTCCGAAAAGATTGAAATGGTAAAGAACTATATTTCAAACAGTAAAACCTATTCGTTGAAAACTCCGAAAATGCCGTCGGGCAAAGATTTTGCAACTTGGTTTCTCAACGAGAGCAACACGGGATATTGTGTTCATTTTGCCACAGCCGGCACGCTTATGCTGAGGGCACTCGGGATTCCGGCACGATATGTTACAGGCTACTATGCAACCGCATACGCAAATCAAACCGTGACTGTAACAACCGACAACGCTCACGCATGGGTTGAGTATTACAGCGATACGGCGGGTTGGATTCCGCTTGAATGTACACCGTCATCGTTTCAGCCGGCAAGGTATGTCGGCTCTCAAAGAGCAAGCGGCGGCAGTACGGACACAACTCAGCCAACAACCGTTGAACCGACAACAGCACCGACTGCTCCGACAAACGGCACGGTTTCTCACGGCACAAAGCCGAAAAATGACAGTAAATCTTTATTTGAATTTAACGGATTTACAATCGCTATGATGTCATTGGGAATTGTTGCCCTTGCTTTAATCGCAATTTTCTCAAGAAGAATTATCATTATCAAAAAGAGAAAACAAAGATTTGAAACAGGAAGAAACAATAAACGGGCAATCTGCATTTATAAAGAACTTAAAAATCTCACGAAAATTTCGCATCTTCTGATTACAGATGAAGTGAAATCCGTGTACGAAAAGGCGAGATTCAGCAATCACACGATAAGCGATGATGAACTGAAAATTATTGAAAACGCTTACTATAATTCCGTTGAAGAAATTTACAATAATCTTCCTCGCATCAAAAAGCCGTATTACAAGTTTATAAAGGCAATAAAATAAGAAATGCTCCCGTACAATACGGGAGCGTTTTTACACAACAAAAGGCTCTTGAAAACAACTCAAGAGCCTTAGATTTTGCTTTATATTATTTAAAAAGATTCTTTTTGTCATAATAATCCTTATCGACAAACTCGTCCTTTTCGTCAAGATTGCTGTCACTGCTCTTGAAAAGTCCCGAGCCAAAACGATAATCGTGATTTGCCATTCTGCGAATTCCGTAAGCAAGAATTGCAACACACACCAAAAACCAGAAAACTAACCAAAACATAAACAACACCTCTCAAAAGCAATACAATGTTAGTATTTTTGTTTAGCTGATTATATCATTGCAATATTATATTGTCAATATATTTTTATTAATATTCATTAATAAATGCAAGAACTTTTCTTACTGTTTCAACACTCAATTTATCAGTGTTGCCGTATTTGAGAAAAGAATTGACATTACCTGCATTAAGGTTCAATTCCTTATAAATGCGGTAGTTTGTAATACACTTTTGCTGTTTAACTTCACAGATTTTTTTATACATCAAATTTTTGATTTTTGTTTCATTATTGTGTTTGTTTAATCTGTAAAGGTAGTTATCATAGATTGTTTTGTACTCGCTTAATTCTTTTTCGGAAACATATTTTTCAACATTATTGTCCGTAATTCCCGAAAGTTTTTCGCAACCGTCATTAAGATAGTCGTACTTTTTAAGAAGTTTATTCTTTAAATTTTTATCGGTAAACATCATAAGATAAAGGCATAAAGCATCTTTAAGGCGAAAATTATTTTCGGCAAGTTTTGAAAACGAGTACAACGATGTTCCGCCCACTCCCGACAATTCCTGTAGTTGTGAAAGAAGATATCCTTTAAATGTCAACGCTCTCATTTAAACCTCTCCAATAAATCAGATAATAAATAATAGTATTATTCTATTAGTAATATTTTTATTTGTCAACAAAAAATTGTAATTTACCGACATAATTTTGCAAGTTAGGGTTCGGTACTGTTAATTTTCTTTTTGATATGGTAAAATGGTTGATGAACGGAGGGAATGCGATGTTTAATGTTACAATCCGTCAGGTTGGGATTGAGGAACGGGAAGAAATTATAATTTGCTGTCATGAAATCAGCGACGAGGTTATGTCGCTTGCAAACAGCATTAAGGGGCAGAAAAGTTTTCTTCTTGCATCAAAAGACGGCGAGATGTTCAAGCTTGACACAAAGGAAATTTTCTACATAGAATCGGTTGACAACAAAACCTTTATATACTGCAAAAACAATATTTATGAAACCAAACAAAAGCTGTATGAGCTTGAAGAAATTTTAAAAGGAACAAAATTTTTCAGATGTTCAAAGTCAATGATACTGAATATCGGTAAAATCCGTTCCGTATCACCGTCTGTCAACAGCCGTTTTGAGGCAAAGCTTGTAAACGGTGAAACGGCAATTATTTCAAGGCAGTATGTGCCGACCTTGAAGAAAAAGCTTGGAATGTGAGGTATTGTTATGAATGATTCTTTAAAAGAAATTATAAAAGAAGTCATAAAGGACTATTTCATAATCACGGTTGCAATGCTTTTTGTTGTAAGCCTTGCAAATTCAATTGCGTTAATCGAATACTATCCCCCCGATTTTCCGTGGGTTGTAATGGGAACAGCTGCGGTAACTTCAATTCCGACTCTGCTTTTTTACTTTAAAGAAGAACCCACCAAACTGCAGGCTCGCATACGAATTGTCATTCATTTCTGCCTTATTCAGGCAATTGTTATGACCGAGGGATTTTTGCTTGGTTGGTACAAGAATTTTCCTATGGCGCTTTTGGTTTTTGCAATGATTACCGCCGTGTATCTGCTGACATTCCTTTTCAGCTACATTACACGGACACGCACGGCAAAATCAATTAATGAATCGCTCAAAAAATTTAACGCAGACGAGGATTATCAGGACGAATAACTGCATTTTGACATACAAAATCGCAACTTACTCCCCTCTTTTTGCAACACAGCTAAAATTGCTTTTCTTTTGAATTGCAAGGTGCTACTATGTTGACAGAAGGAGGGGATTTTTAATGAGTAACATAATCGAAGTTAAAAATCTTGTAAAGAATTATAAAGATGTTCACGCAGTAAATGATATATCATTCACGGTTGAAGAAGGTTCGTTTTTCGCATTTCTCGGAATTAACGGCGCAGGCAAATCAACCACAATCAACATTCTTTGTACGGTGCTTGAAAAAACATCGGGCAATGTTAAAATCGGTGGATATGACCTTGACAAAGAAAAAAACAAAATCAAGGAGCTTATCGGAATTGTTTTTCAGGGTTCTGTACTTGACAAACAGCTTAACGTTAAAGAAAATCTTGAATCGAGAGCATCATATTACGGACTCAACAAAAAAGAAATCGCCAAAAGAATTGAAAGCCTTACACAAACCTTTGACCTTTCGGAAATTCTCAAAAGAAAATACGGAACATTGAGCGGTGGCCAGCGCAGACGGGTTGACATTGCAAGGGCGCTTATTAACCGACCTAAGCTCCTGTTCCTTGACGAACCGACAACGGGACTTGACCCGAAAACAAGGCTGCAGGTGTGGGAAATCATCCACAATCTTCGCAAAGAAACAGGACTTACGGTATTCCTCACAACCCACTATATGGAAGAAACAGTTGACTGCGACAATGTGGTGATTATTGATTCGGGCAAAATTGTTGCCAACGATTCTCCGCATAATCTCAAAAAAGATTATTCGTCAAACAGCCTTGTTTGGTACACGGAAGAAAATTCTGGAAACGATAATCTTCTCAAGGCCGATAATCTCGAATTTGAAAGAGTCGGAGATGCGTATAAAATCAAAATCAAAAACAGCAGACAGGCTCTTGAAATCACAAACAAACATACTGAAATTGTCGATTTTGAGATTATCAAAGGCAATATGGACGATGTGTTTCTGACCGTAACGGGTAAAAGGCTGGGTGACTGATATGAAATTTCAAAGAACACTTTGCTCATACAAGGGTATGACAAAACGAAATATAAAGGTATATTTAAAGGACAAAACCGCAATTATCTTCTCAATGATGACGCAGATTATCATACTCGGATTATATCTTTTGTTTCTCAAGCAGAATTATGTCGATTCAATGACTTCAATGCTCGACGGCTTCAACATCAAAACAGAGGACAATTTGATTAACGCACTTGTAAATTCATGGCTTGTATCGGGCGTTATCGGAACATCTGTTGTAACGGTTGCAATGAACTCGCTTTCGGTAATGATTTCCGACAAGCAGAACAAGATTGACTACGACTACAACGCTTCTTCCGTAAAGGGCAGTACGGTTGTTCTCTCCTACTTTTCGGGTGCGGTTGTAAACACAATTGTAATCAGCGCAATTTTGCTGACGGCAGGCATCGCATTTTCGTGCATATCGGGTTCAAGCTTTCCCGAATTTACGGAGCTTTTAAAATTATACGGACTTGTGATTTTAGGCTCTGTTTCGGCTGTACTTATTCTTATGTTTGTTGCGTCATTCTTCAAAAAGAATTCAACCTATGCCGCATTCAACACACTTATTTCGGTTGCAATCGGTTTTGTAATCGGTGCATACATTCCCGTCAGCCAGTTTTCGGACGGAGTTCAGACATTTGTAAATCTTATCCCCGGCTCACACATTGCGGCTATGATAAGAAATGTGCTTGTCAGTCCGTGCATTAACGATATTTCGACCTCACTCGCAGGAGCAGACCACGGAATGTTTGCCGCAGAGGCAGAAAAAGCGTTTGCAACCAACCTCAACCTTTTCGGAAACGAAGTGGATTTCACATTTATGATGATGTACTCAATCGGTGCAATCTTAATTTTCCTTGTCCTCAACCTTATATCATACAAATTCAGTTCAAAACGCAAGGACTGATTTATGACAGATAAAAAGCCGACACTTTTCGGAGTGTCGGCTTTTTTATATATAGTTACTTCCAAACTTCTTCTGCAATTTCTTTTACAAGAGCAAGCTTTGCCCACTGCTCTTCCTCGGTAAGCTTATTACCGATTTCGCATGATGCAAAACCGCACTGCGGACTGAGATACAATCTGTCAAGCGGAATATACTTTTCCGCCTCATGAATACGATTGATTACAGTCTGCTTATCCTCAAGAACAGGTGACTTTGTTGTGATAAGACCGAGAACAACCTTTTTGTCACCGCTCACATATTTTAACGGTTCAAAACCGCCTGAACGCTCATCGTCAAACTCAAGATAATAAGCGTTGACATTTTCTTCACCGAAAAGTTTCTCTGCAACAGGATCATATGCACCGCTGCTGAAGTATGCAGAATGATAGTTACCTCTGCAAACATGAGTATTGATTACGAGGTCATCGGGCTTACCCTCAATTGCAAGGTTGTTTACCTTGAGAAGTTTCTCACTGATACTCTTAAAATCTGCATCCTCGCCATAGCGGTTTACGCTACCCTCCGCAACAAGGACGCCCCATGTGCAGTCGTCAAACTGGATATTTCTGCAACCTGCATCGTAAAGATCTTTGATTACCTTTTTGTATCCGTTTGCAATATCGTTGATAAGTTCTTCATCTGTCGGATAGAACTTCCTTGTCGTTTCAATATTTGCAGGAATGATGAACTGCTGGAAAAACTGTGCGGGAGCAGGAATTGTCTGCTTTGCTACTGTGTTTTCATCCTCAAGAGCCTTTACAAATTTGTAATGTTCAACAAACGGATGACTGTCAACCGAGATTTCGCCGGAAAGCCATGTATCGTCAATCAAAGCCTGTTCGCCGTGGAATGCAACACCGTTTTCGGTTTTTTTGTGTTCAACTCCGTTAAATCCCCACATGAAGTCAAGATGCCATGTTGCTCTGCGGAATTCACCGTCGGTAATCGCTTTTATACCGGCTTTTTTCTGTTTTGCAACAAGGTCAAGAATAGCCTTGTCCTCAACTGCGGTAAGCTCTTCTTTTGTGATTTTACCGTTTTCAAAATCAAGTCTTGCTTTTTTAAGATAATCGGGTCTTAAAAAGCTGCCTACTGTTTCAAATCTAAATGGTGTGTGCTGTTTACTCATCTTAAATACCTCCGTGGAAATTTGATGAGTTAATTATATTATGAATTCACAGACTTGTAAAATACTTGTTATCAGCCGTTTGCTATTAGTTTTTCTTATATCAAATATGTTTCTTTAAAGCCTCAATATATGCCTCGGCAAGGTTACTGTGCAGAATCTTTTTATTTTCGATATAACCGATTTTCATATTGCCCTCTTCATCAAGGGGGATTGCGGTTATATTATCACCGTTAAGCTCATTGTCGATTACACCGCTGCAAACTGTGTAGCCGTTGAGTCCGATTAAAAGGTTGAACAGGGTTGCTCTGTCGGTCACTCTGATATTTTTTGTACGCCCGACCGTGCTGAAAATTTCTTCCGAATAATAGAAAGAATTATGCTCACCCTGTTCAAACGAGAGATACGGATAATCGGCAAGCTCCTCCATTGTAACGGATTTTTTGTCTGCAAGCGGATGGTCGGTTGATACAAACACATGAGGCTTTGCCGTAAAAAGCTCGGTGAATGTCAGCGACTTTGATTTTATAATTTTCATCAGCGCATCTTTGTTAAAGCTGTTGAGATAAAGAATTCCGATTTCGCTTTTCATCTTTGCAACATCGTCAATAATTTCGTAGGTTTCGGTTTCACGAAGTGAAAAATCGTACTCCTCGCCTGCAAACCGTCGGATAAGATCAACAAATGCATTGACTGCAAACGAGTAGTGCTGGGTTGAAACGCAGAACTGCTGCTTTATCTTTGTTCCCGACTTATACACTCCCTCAAGCAGGCTTGCCTGTTCAAGAACCTGTCGTGCATAACCGAGAAATCTTTCACCCTCGTTTGAAGTTACAACGCCTTTGTTTGTGCGTGTAAAAATCTTTATGCCCATTTCCGTTTCCAACTCACGAATTGATGTTGTAAGTCCCGGTTGGGAAATAAAAAGTTCCTTTGACGCTTCACTCATTGAGCCTGTGCGGGCAACGGTGACAACATATTTTAACTGTTGCAAAGTCAACCTTGTTCAATCCTTTCAAAAACAAATTCCCTCATTCAACATAAAAAACACGGTTTTCTCTTCTCGGTGAAGTTTTGGGATATTCACCGTTCACATAACCGATAACGCAGTGACCGATACCCTCATAGTCACCCTCAATACCGAGTGATTCGAGAATTTCTTTGCCCTCTTTGCTTTCAAATTCTTCCTTTGCACGGTGAATCCAACAACTTCCAAGTCCCTCATCATGGGCGGCAAGCATAAGATTTTCCATTACAAGAGTACCGTCATACAAATATGTAGGAACAGCTTTGTCGGCAAGCACAATCAGAACAACGGGAGCGTTATAGAACGGATCAACATCTTTTCCCATAATTTCGGCATTCATTCTTGAAAGCTTGTCACGCATTTCTTTGTTTGTAACGGCAACGATAATAACCGGCTGTCTGTTCATTCCTGACGGTGCATACAGACCTGCGGAAATGATTTCGTCAATAACTTCCTTTGGCGGCATATCGGACTTAAAACTGCGGACGCTTCTTCTTGATTTCAGTTTTTCGATAAATTCACTCATTATGTAAACCTCTCATTCCTCATAAAATTTTGCAAAATCCTCAACAGATTTTCTCTTTGGTCTTACGATTTCGGAATCAGTGTAACCAACTGCGATAACGCTGACAACAGCCTCTGTTTCGGGAATGTCAAATTCTTTTCTGAGCTTTTCACCGTCACGGATACACATAACAAGGGTTGAAATGCCGAGTTCGGTTGCCTTTAGCAAAAGTGCCATATTGTTAAGACCGAGATCGTAATATCCCCAGCCGTTGCCGATTTCAGTCACGGCAGTACCGTCTTTGTCAAAACCCGAACGGTTGAGAACAACGGTTGTCACGATATATGCAGACGCATTTTCTGAATTTTTTCTGTTAAATTCGGGGAGTGCCTCTCTTACGGCATTCTTACTTTTATCGCCTGTTGCAACATAAAAGCGCGGCGTCTGCGAGTTCTTCCACGAAGGAGCAAGATTTGCCGCCGAAAGCATTTCATCAAGCAGGCTTTTGTCAACTTTTTTATCTATATAATGTCTTGTGCTTTTTCTGTTATTTAAAGCCTCAGATAATTCCATAATCAAACCTCCAACATTTTTATACCTATATTGTACCAATGGAGTGGGAATTAATCAAGGGTTAAAGCAGAATATAGAACAAAATCGGTATCGTAAAAACTGCCGTCAACTGTGACACAAGCGCCATACTTGCACCGTCATCGGGACTTTTTCCGTAGGCTGACGGAATGATTACCGTGTTAAGTCCAAGCGGCATTGCATTTGCGCAAAGTGTTGCAACAACTGCCTCCTGAGGTGCGTTAAAAAGCTTTAACACAAGCACCGAAACCGTTGGCAGAAACACAAGGCGGATTCCTGCAACAACATAGGTCTGCCATTTGCCGAAAAGATTTGCAAAGCTGTAGCCGCCTATTACAAAGCCTGTCAGAATCATTGCAATCGGAGACATACAGGCGGCGGTTGAATTGATTATTGTTGTTACAAGTCTGAATTTCGGAATCGGCAATAAACCGAGAATTGCTCCGATAAAAATTGAAACAAAAATCGGATTAACAAAATTTTTCATTGAAAATTTGCCGTGTCCGTTCGGCACAAGCCACGCAATTCCTATTGAATAAGTAAACAGATTAAGCGGTAAAGTGAACATAAGATAGTCGAAAAGCTCCATGCTTTCTGCGCCGTATATTCCCGACACCATTGCAGTTCCGACAAATCCGAAATTTGAAACGGAAATTGAATAGCGGTACACCTTTTTCAGATATTCCGTCTTACTGAGGAACCTTGACGCAACAAATCCCGTTGCAATGCAAAACAACAGAACCCCCGTGCTGTAGGCAATGAACACCCATTTTTCGCTTATGTTTTTTACTGTACAATTGGTGCGGAATGTGTTAATTACAACGGCGGGCATAAGAATTCTGTTCTCAAGCTTTGAAAAAATTTCGGCTGAATTTTCCGGCAAAAATCCGCCCTGTCGGATTGTAAAACCGATAAATATAAACGAAAACAAAACCGCAATCTGAAAAATTACCGATGAAAAAATCTCCACAAATTCATCCCCTTTTAAAGCCAAAACACCCCCAGTCCGAGGGGCTGAGGGTGTAAGCTTCAAATCAAATTACTTGCAGCTGCACTTTGCTTCAAAGCTCTGGCAGTCCGTACACTGACAAACAGTCGGATTTGCCTCGTGAGTTCCGACCTTGATTGCTTCAAGCGAACAGTAGTCCTTTGTGCTGTTGTGATGCTTACAGTTTGTTACCGAGCACATAATGCTTTGGTTACAATATGCATTGTTTTCCATAGTATTCATTCTCCTCATTCATTTTTGCGGATTAGCCGCTTTTTATATTGTTTCTGCATTTTGCGGATTTATACCGCACACTTTGAAACATCTGCAATAAAATGTACTGAGGTGAATTACATGAATGTTGTATCGGCTGTTTTTCTTGTTGTTTTTGCCGTAATCGGAATTTGTGCATTTGTCCGTGAATTAACATTTTTTCTCTTTCGTAACAGAAAAAATAATACCGTTATGTTTGTTGCTCCCGTCAGCGGAAAATGTGAAAATGCCGAATATATTTTGCGAAGTGCTGCCGCAAAGGTAAAATGGATAAGCAGAGGAAGAAATGACTGTGTAATTTGCCTTGACTGCGGTATGGACGATGAAACAAAAAGGATTTGCAAAAAAATATGTCGTGACTACGGCTTTGCAAAGCTTTTGACAAAACAGGAATTTTTAAAAATGATAAAGTAAAAATCCAAACGAAATTTAAACAAAAATACTGCCACAGAATATGCCGAGGTTTTATAAAGCAGTAAGACAAAACTTAATAAACCCAAGACATTGCCATGGCAGTATGAGGCTTTGACTGTAAAAGGTCAAAGCCTTTTTCTTATCAAAAGTCTGTGAGTGCATTTTTGCATTAACCGAAAAAGAGTGTAAGAATAGGCATTATAAAAAACACTATTATTATTTGTTTATAATTACATATGTATCTGTTATATTGTACAAAGAAATATGAATAAGTTTGTAGGCAATTATAATTGTATTTTATTGTTTAAATGTGGTAAAATTCAATTAACAAAACAAATCCCTTACAATAAACTAATATAAAAATTAATGTTGTGAGTGATGTGAGTTTTGTAATTTCTACTTTGGTAGATTATTAGTTTTATTGTAGACAAGAAAAAATAACTTTAAACACGAAAGGAGAGCTAATATTTTATGCAAGAGCATAAAAAAATATCGCATCTTACACACAGAAATTCAGTTCAAAAAACAATTAGGATGCAACTGAATCCTGTAGGTAAAACA